>JAFKJZ010000257.1 GCA_017305815.1 Hyphomicrobiales bacterium | reverse complement strand
GGAGCAGATCGACCTCGTGCATCGCGAGGCGGGGGCGAAATCCCTGCCGGTCAACCTGACCCTGCTGGAGCCGATGGGCGCCGACAGCCTGGTCTGGGGCGACGTCGCCGGCACGCAGTTCTCGGTCCGCATCGACGGCGACGCGCATGTCGAGACGCCATCCAGGGTCGAGGCCTTCTTCCAGCCCGCCCACGCATCGATCTTCGATCTCGCGACGGGCCAGCGCCTCTAGCGCGGCCTTCGAGCCCGACGAACGCCGGATCGCGCCGACGGCGCGCTCCGATAAAGAATTGGATCGGTTCATCCTTTCCATGAAAGGATGAAGCGCTTCAGCCAGACGACCCGACGCGGACCTCCAGGCCATCCGGCCGGAGGCCCTCGCCCCCCGCTCTCTACTGCCTGCGGTTCAAGGCGCTCTTCCTACGAACGGTTTCAAGAAAGACATCTCCATGTCGAAGCACAAGATCTCGTTTCAGCTCTATTCCGCCCGCAATTTTCCGCCGCTCGAGACCGTCCTCGAGGGCCTTGCCAAGATCGGCTATGACGCGGTCGAGCCCTACTACCCGCTCTATGGCGACGACGCCGCCGGCTACCGCAGGAAGGTCGACGCCGTCGGCCTCGTGACCCCGACCTTCCACGCGCCGCTCGACGGCGTCGTCGGCGAGACCAGCCGCTTCATCGACATCGCCAAGACCATCGGCGCCGAGGCGATCGTCATCCCCTATCTCGTCGCCGAACAGCGCCCGACCGACGTTGACGGCTGGAAGAAGCTGCATGACAGCTTCGCCGGCGCGGCGGAGAAGGCGAAGGCAGCCGGCCTCGGCCTCGGCTACCACAACCACGACTTCGAATATGTCACGCTCGCCGACGGCTCGCGCCCGATCGACCACCTGATCGGCAACGGCGTCGTCTCCGAGCTCGACATCGGCTGGGTCGCCCGCGCCGGCAAGGACGCCGCCGCCGAGATCGACAAGCTCGCAGACAGCACGATCGCCTTCCACATCAAGGACCTGGCCCCGGCCGGAACCGCCGAGGAAGACGGCTGGGCCGATGTCGGCCACGGCACGATCGACTGGAAGGCGCTCTGGCCGCATATCGAGAAGGCGAAGAACGCCAAGATCCTCGTTGCCGAGCATGACAATCCGGCCGACTGGAAGCGCTTTGCCGAGCGTTCCTTCGCGGCCATCAAGGCCCTGGTTTCCTGAAAGGCTCCCTCGACATGTCCAAGGTTCACCAGATCGGCCTGATCGGCGCCGGCAATATCTCGGAAGCCTATCTGAAGCTCGCGCCGCTCTTCCCCGGCACGAAGATCGTCGCGGTCGCCGACCTCTCGGCGGAGGCGGCCAAGGCGCGCGCCGGCCAGTTCGGCGTCCGCGCGCTGACCGTCGACGAGCTCCTGAAGGATTCGGAGATCGACACGGTCATCAACCTGACCATCCCGGCGGCGCATTACGAAGTCTCGAACGCGATCCTCTCGGCCGGCAAGCACGCCTATTCGGAGAAGCCGTTCGCGCTCTCCGTCGAGGATGGCAAGAAGCTGGTGGCGCTCGCCGACGCCAAGGGCCTCAAGCTCGGCAGCGCTCCCGACACCTTCCTCGGCGGCGCGGGCCAGACGGCGCGCAAGATGCTCGACGATGGCAAGATCGGAAAGGTCATCGCCGGCACGATGCATGTGCTCAGCCGCGGCATGGAGATGTGGCATCCCAATCCGGGCTTCTTCTTCCAGCCCGGCGGCGGCCCGATCCTCGATCTCGGCCCCTACTACATCGCCGCCCTCGTCAACCTGCTCGGCCCGATCCGCACCGTCACGGCCGTCGCCACCAAGGGCTTCGAGGATCGCCTGGTAACGGCCGAAGGCCCGTTGAAGGGCAAGACCGTGCCGGTCGGCACGCCGACCACCATCAACGCCATCCTGCACTTCGTTTCCGGCGCGCAGGTGACGCTGACGGCGAGCTGGGACGTCTGGAAGCACGGCCACGTCAACCCGATCGAGCTCTATGGCTCGGAAGGCACGATGCTGGTGCCCGATCCGAACTTCTTCGGCGGCACGCTGCGCTATTCGGAGAAGAACGGCGACTATATCGAGGTCGACACCTCGGGCGCGCCGTTCGGCAAGTCCAACTGGCAGGACGGCAAGCATGCCAACTACCGCATGCTGGGCGTCGCCGACCTGCTCGACGCGGCCGACCATGGCCGCGAGCCGCGCTGTTCGGGCCGCGTCGCCCTGCACGCGCTCGACGCGATGGTGTCGATCCTCGACGCGGCGGCGCAGGAGAAGGTGATCACGCTGTCGACCACCACCGATCGCCCTGCCCCGCTGACCCAGGCCGACGCCGACCGCCTGACGGCGGCGCGCTGACTGTATCCGCCGCAGGACCAGGACGGCCACACGCCGTCGCGACGACGTCGCCTTGACCGAATCGGAGGCCGTGATACCCATCACGGCCTCTCCTTTTCGGGATGGATTGCCGCCGTGTCGCATGCTCTGCCGAGCCTCTCCATCGTCGTCGAAATGGAGAATATCCGGACCGTCGAACCCGCCGTCCTGGGCATCGTCCTCGACAGTCTCGCCGCGCAGCTCTGGCCGGTCATGGGCCGCCTTGCGCGGCCGCCGCGCCTGATCTTCGTGCATCCCGGTAAGGTCGAGGCGAATGACGAGGTGCTGGCGCGAATCCGGCAGGACGGCCCTTCCCTCCGTTCGCTCGATATCCACGCCGTCGCGGTGCCGGACGGGCGCTACTACGAGATGAAGAACGCCGGCGCCGCCCTCGCCGAAAACGAGATCCTCATCTTCGCCGATTCCGATGCTCCGCCCGAAGGCGACTGGCTGCTGCAGCTGCTTGCGGCCTTCGAGGATCCCGAAACCGTCGCGGCGAGCGGCCGCACCTTCCTCAAGCACGACGACTTCCTGTCGCGCACGCTCGCCCTCACCTGGATTTTTCCCCTCGAGCACGGCGACGAGCAGGAAGCGCGGCAGGCCTTCATCTGGGCCAACAATGTCGCGTTCCGGCGCGACTGGTTCGCCGATGCCGGCGGCTTTCCCTATGACATAGGCTTCAAGTGCTCGTGCAGCCTCCTGGACCAGCGCCTGCTCGACGCAGGAAAGACCTGCATCCGCGTCAATGCCCGCGCCCGGCATGAGCCGCTGCGCGGCCTCCGCTTCGTCGCCTGGCGCGCGGGCGTCACCGGGCGTGACGACGACCGGAAATATCTTCTGCGGAAATCCGGACGCCGGCTGAAGCGCGTTCGCTATGCCATCAAGCGCTGGAACGCGATGATGTGGCGAACGACCCGAAAGGTCGTGACGAAGAGAAAGCTGGTCAACATGCCCGCCCGGGAGGTGCCCTTCGCGCTCCTGCTCGGCTGGACGTTCTACACCATCGCCTTCGCCAACCAGCTCGGCCGCGCCACCGGGCTGTCGACCGAGAAGGTCGAGCGCATCCCCGAGATCTTCGAGCCGCAATAGCCGCCCGACCGCCGAATGCCCTCACGGCGCGGCGATCTTGTTCGCCGGCCCGCGGCTCCTTCGGGTCGAAATGACAAATGACAGCTAGTTGTCGGCGCCCTTCCCGGAGGCGAGCGCCGCGCGCTGATCCGGCGGCAGGTTCAGGAGCGCCTCGAAGGTGCGGGACTGCACCTGCTCCTGCATGGCGCCGACCTCGAGGCGGATGCTGCGCAGATGCGCGTCGATCGCCGCCTTGTCGGGAACGGGCGCGGCGACGAGCGTGTTCAGCTCGGCCCGCAGGGTCTTCAGCCGGTCGAGCCGGACCAGGATGTCCGGCTTCAGGGCGTCGAGCTGCGTCTCGATGCTCTTCACGGCGTCCGGCGACAAGCGATCCTTCAGCCAGCGCAGTTCGGTGCGGATGATGCGCGGGCCCTTGTCCTCGGCGTGGCGAAAGCGGATGAAATCCGTCACCGTCGCGCCGACGAAGAAGGCGTTGACGCCGAGCGAAGCCACCAGCAAGCCCCACAGCAAGGCGCGGCGGGTTCGGGTTTCCATCTTGAACGCCATCAAAAATCTGCCTCTGACGGCCCGAAGACCAAAGTATCCAACTGCACGACATCGATCCGCTGCTGATCGGTATCGGCCGGGATCAGGTCGGCGAGCACGCTGCCGAGCGCGGCGGAAACCACCATGACGGCTGCGAGCGCCGCGATCCGGCGACGCCAGTGGATCGCCCGCGCGCCCGTCGCCTCCATCAGCTTCCTGGTGATCCGCTCGACCGAGCCGCTTTCCTCGATGCGCTTGTCCAGAAGCTTCGCCGCGCGCCGCAGCCGTTCGGCCTCCGCCACCGTGCGGTCGCGATACTGGCGGAAGTCGCGGTCGGCGAGCAGCGCCTCGCGCGCCCGGCGGACCAGCATCAGATCCGGCCACAAATTGAGGTCAGGCCCCCAGCGATCCACGGCGTCGTGCAGGTTGGCGGGACCGTTCGCCAGCTCGAAACGTCCCTCTCCCGATGCCTTGCTCATGATCGCTTTCCTTCCTGCCGATCGTCCTCGTCCCTGCCGCCAAGCAGGCTTCTGAGCCGGCGCCTGGCGCGGGCGAGGAGCGATTCATAGGCGTGTTCGCCAATCCCCATGATGTCCGCCGCCTCCGCCTGGCCCAGCTCCTGGAAGTGGGCCAGCACGATGACGGTCCGCTGTCTTTCCGACAGTTTCTCAAGCGCCGCCTGCACGATGCGGCCGTCGTCCATGCGCGTCAGGTGACGCTCCGGCGACGGTCCCTCGTCCTCGAGGATGTCGTCGAAGCCGTCGATGTCGACATGCGGCCGGCGGCGGCGCAGCCGGTCGATGGCGATGCGATAGGCCACCTGGTGCAGGAAGGTGCCGATCCGGGCGTTCGGCTCCCAGGTCGCGGCCTGCTTCCAGAGCCGCAGCAGCGCTTCCTGCACGACCTCCTCGGCCTCGGCGAGGTCGGAGAGCACGGAGGCGACGAACCGCGTCAGCTTCGGCGCCTCGGCCTGGATCAGGCGCGCAAACGCCCCTTCCTCGCCATCGGCCACCGCCTGCATGAGGGCGTGGTCGGCGCGGATCGCCGTGTCGTCATCGGGGTCATCCATGCCCGCCAAGTTCCGCGTCCGACCTTTCCCGTCGTCCTCGCCGGCGCTTTCGCCGGCCTTGCCGCCCGCGATCAGACGATAGCGC
>JAFKJZ010000256.1 GCA_017305815.1 Hyphomicrobiales bacterium | reverse complement strand
GAGGACGTCACCGCCAATGTGCGCACCATCGCCGAGATCCCGCAGCGGCTGAAGGGCGCGGACGTGCCGGCGATCTGCGAGATCCGCGGCGAGGTCTACATGGCGCATGCCGATTTCGCCGCGCTGAACGCGCGCCAGGCCGAGATTGGCGGCAAGGTGTTCGCCAATCCGCGCAACGCCGCCGCCGGCTCGCTGCGCCAGCTCGACGCCAGCATCACGGCGCGCCGGCCGCTGCGCTTCTTCGCCTATGCCTGGGGCGAGATGAGCGCCATGCCGGCCGAGACGCAGATGGGCATGGTCGAGGCCTTCGCCGCCTGGGGCCTGCCGACCAATCCGCGCATGACGCTTTGCACCACCGTCGAGGAGGCGCTCGCCTTCTATCACGGGCTGGAAATGGACCGGGCCGGCCTCGGCTACGATATCGACGGCGTCGTCTACAAGGTGAACTCGCTCGCGCTGCAGAACCGGCTCGGCTTCGTGTCGCGCAGTCCGCGCTGGGCGATCGCCCACAAATTCGCCGCCGAGCAGGCCGTCACCGTGCTGAACGGCATCGACATCCAGGTCGGCCGCACCGGCGCGCTGACGCCGGTCGCGAAGCTGGAGCCGATCACGGTCGGCGGCGTCGTCGTCTCCAATGCGAGCATCGGCGGCGACGGCCTGCCGATCCGCGACGGCGTCGACATCCGGGTCGGCGACACGGTCGTGATCCAGCGCGCCGGCGACGTCATCCCGCAGATCGTCTCGGTCGTGCTCGACAAGCGGCCGGCCGATTCCGTGCCCTACAGCTTCCCGACGCTATGCCCGGTCTGCGGCAGCCATGCCGTGCGCGAGGAAGACGAGGCGGTGCGGCGCTGCACGGGCGGCCTGATCTGCGCGGCGCAGGCGGTCGAGCGCATCCGCCATTTCGTCTCGCGCAACGCCTTCGACATCGAGGGGCTTGGCGAGAAGCAGGTGCAGGCTTTCCACGAGTGGGGGCTGATCAAGGAGCCCGCCGATATCTTCACGCTGGAGGCGCGCGACGCCGGCCAGTTGCAGCGGCTGAAGAACCGCGACGGCTTCGGCGAGACGTCGGCACGCAACCTCTTCGCCGCGATCAACGACCGCCGCAGCATCGCGCTCAACCGCTTCATCTTTGCACTTGGCATCCGCCATGTCGGCGAGACGAACGCCAAGCGCTTCGCCCGCCATTTCGGCACGGTCGAGGCGTTTCGCGATACGGCGCTGGCGGCGCGGCCTCCCGGACCGGAACTGCTCAAGGGCAATGATGCCTGGGTCGAGATGATCGGCATCGAGGGAATCGGCGCCGTCGTCGCCGAGGCGGTGGTCGATTTCTTCGACGAGCCGCATAACCGCGATGCATTCGCGCGACTGCTCGCCGAGGTCACGCCGCAGCCGCTGGAGGCTGCCAAGACCGACAGCCCCGTCGCCGGAAAGACGGTCGTCTTCACCGGCACGCTGGTGCGCATGACGCGCGACGAGGCCAAGGCGATGGCGGAGCGGCTGGGCGCCAAGGTCGCGGGCTCGGTATCGAAGAAAACGGACCTTCTGGTCGCCGGCCCCGGCGCAGGCTCGAAGCTCAAGGCCGCCGCCGAGAACGGCGTCGAGGTGATCGACGAGGATGGCTGGTTCACGCTCGTCGGCGCCGACTGAGCCGGCAGGAAAGAAGGCCCACCCTGCGGGCGGGCCTTCCATCCTGCGCTTTTGGGGTCTTACGGCGTCGCAGGGGCCGTTTCGGGCGCGGCGGGCGCCGGCGTGGTTGCGGCGGGCGGCGTCATCGGGTCCGCGGCAGGCACGGTCGCGTCGGGCGCCGGCGTCGTGGTCACGCTGGACGATTCCTGCTGCGCGGCGGTCTTGAACTCCGGCGCGGCGTTGAGCTCGTCCTTGGTCGTCTTCAGGACCAGCTTCTGGCCATTGTCGATCTTGACGCGCTCGAGCGTGCTCGGCGACACCGCGACGTCCTTGCGGCCGATGCCGAGGAAGCCGCCGACGCCGATCACCACGGCCTTCACCTCACCGTCGTCGGTGGCGAGGATATCGACGATCTTGCCGAGGTTCTCGTCGGTGCCGCTATAGACGGTGGAACCCATCAGGGTGGAGGCGAGCCAGTCGGTGCTGCCGTCCTCCAGCACGATGAAGCGACCGGCTGGCGCCGCGGGCTGGGTTGTGGTCGCGGCCGGGGCTGTGGTGTCGGCCGGCGTCGTCGCGTCCTGCGCCAGCGCCGGGCCCGCCGCAAGGAGGGCGACCAGGGCCGTTGTCCGAAGGATCGTTTTCATGGTCGTAACTCCGTGTTTTATCGAGACAATTGAGCTGAGGCTCGATCGGACAACGGAGCGTGCAGGGTCACGTTCCATCACGAAACCTATCAAGGCGACAGGATCCGTAATGGAACTGTCAGGGGATGCCTATGCGCCCAGCGGTTGCGTGGCGGCGATCAGGAAGGCGAGATCCGCGCCTTCGAGGGAGGGCGCCAGCGCATCGCGGACGCGGGCGTGGTAGGCATCCATCCAGGTCTTCTCGGCGGGGCTCAACAATGCGACGTCGATCAGTTTGCGGTCGATCGGCGCCAGTGTGATCGTCTCGAAGCCGAGCATTTCGCGGTCGCCGCCGGCGATCGCCGCCGGCGGCGTGACGACGATCAGGTTCTCGATGCGAATGCCATAGGCGCCGGTCTTGTAATAGCCGGGCTCGTTCGAAAGGATCATGCCCGGCTCGGGCGGCAGGTTGCCGGCCTTGGAGATGCGGACCGGCCCCTCGTGCACGGACAGGAAGACGCCGACGCCATGGCCGGTGCCGTGGTCGAAGTCGAGGCCGGCCTGCCAGAGCGCGTGCCGCGCCAGCGTGTCGAGCTGCGCGCCGGTCGTGCCACGCGGGAAGCGCGCCGTCGCAAGCGCGATATGGCCCTTCAGAACGCGGGTGAAACGGTCGCGCATCTCGGCCGAGGGCGTACCGATGGCGATGGTGCGGGTGATGTCGGTGGTGCCGTCGCGATATTGCGCGCCGGAATCGACGAGGTAGAGCGTGCCGGCCTCGAGCTTGCGGTCGGTCGCCTCGTTGACGCGGTAATGCACGATGGCGCCGTCCGGGCCGGCGCCGGAGATCGTGTCGAAGGAGATCTCGAGCAGCGGCGAGCCGTCCGCCTCGCCGGCCTCTGCGCGGAAGGCCTCCAGCTTCCTGGCGACGCTGATCTCCGTTTCGGTGCCGTTGGCGCCATTCGCGTCGAGCCAGGCGAGGAAGCGGGTCATCGCGGCGCCGTCGCGCTTGTGGGCGCGGCGCGTGCCGTCGAGTTCGATTGCGTTCTTGCGCGCCTTCGGCAGCACGACGGGATCGGCGCCCTCGACGAGCACGCCCCTGGCGTCGGTGAGCGTCCTGGCGAACAGGGCAGGGGTGGTCTGCGGGTCGACCAGCACGCGGCGTCCTTCGTCGCCGAGCGCGGCGAGATCGGTCAGGAAGGCGCGCTCTTCCTTGATGTCGGCGCGCTCGGCAAGCTGGTCGCGGATGGCGTTGGAAAGCTTGCGGCCGTCGACATAGAGGGTGGGGCGCTCGTCGCGCTTCAGAAGCGCATAGGAGAGCACGACGGGATTGTGCGGCACGTCGGCGCCGCGGATGTTGAAGAGCCAGGCGATCGAATCCGATTGCGCCAGGATCGCCGCGTCGACGCCCTTGTCGGCGAGGACGGCCTGCATACGCCGGATCTTGTCGTCGGCGCTTTCGCCGGCGAGTTCGTCCGGCTGCTGCATGACCTGCGACAGCGGCGGCAGCGGCCGGTCGGTCCAGATCGCGTCGATGGGGTTTTCCTCCAGCGCGACGAGTTCCGCCCCGGCCGCTCGGCAGGCGGCCTCGAAGCGGCGAGCTTCCGCGAGCGTCAACAGGCGCGGGTCATAGCCGATGCGCTGGCCGGTGCTTAGCTTGTCTTTCAGCCACTGGTGCGGAGGATTGCCGATCAGGTCCTCCGGCGTGAAATCGTCGACGTCGACCTGGTCGCGTACCTGCAGCGTATATCGACCGTCGACGAAGACGGCGGCTTCCTCAGCGAGTACGATGGCGGCCCCGGCCGAGCCGGTGAAGCCCGTCAGCCAGGCGAGTCGCTCGGCGGCGGCGGGAATGTATTCGCCTTGGTATTCGTCGGCGTGCGGCACGATGAAACCCTGCAATCCCGCGCGGTCGAGATGGGCGCGCAGCGCCACCAGCCGATCCTTGATCGGGTGGGCGCGGCTCGGAGCGTCAAAATTCTGGAACATGCGCGGAGGGCCTTCTTCACGGAACAAAACGGTTCGCGCGACCCTATCGGCGCGCCTTGCCGACTGCAATTCCATCACACTCCGTGTTTGCGGCGCGGCGCAAATGTGGCGGCATCTTGTGCGTTGCGAAAAGTGCATGTCTGGCATTCGATTACAGCTGTACCTTCACGTCAGCGTTAGGGGTATGAAGAGCCTGCTTAAGGGACGCATAGGGCGTCGCCACAAAAAGGAATTGATCATGTTGACGGCAGCATTTGGCGAGTTCGGCGTTGCCCCGGCTGGAAGCCGCGGCCATGGCGTCGCTCGGCGCGCTGTGGCCCGCATGACCCATACGCGCGACCGGCAGATGCCGCGTTTCGTGAACGGCTACCAGCTCTCCCTCGATGACGCCTCGCTCGCCACTTTCGGCTATGACCGCGAGACCATCGAGCGCAGCGCGGTCGGCGCCCTCATCTGATCCGGCGCGGCCGGCGGATCGCCGGGGCCGCCGTCGATCGTCTGACTGAGATCTGAAAATCCGCGACAGCCCGTCGCGGATTTTCTGCTTTTTGCGGGATGCTTCCGCGCTTTCCGAGGCCTATGGTCCAGCAACGCCATCGACATGCTGGATATCATGCTGCAGGACCGAATCCGCCTTCCCGCCCTTCTCGACAAGGTGATGTCGCCAGCCGAGGCGGCGCTGCTGATCCGGGACGGCATGACCGTCGGCATGAGCGGCTTCACCCGCGCCGGTGACGCGAAGGCCGTGCCGCTGGCGCTGGCCGAACGCGCCGCGACCGAGCCCTTCGGCATCACGCTGATCACCGGCGCCTCGCTCGGCAACGGCATCGACGAGGTCCTGACCCGCTCGCATGTGCTGAAGCGGCGGCTGCCCTTCCAGTCCGACCGCGTGCTGCGCGCCGCGCTGAACCGGGGCGAGGTGATGTTCATCGATCAGCATCTTTCCGAGACGGTCGAACTGCTGCGTTCGCGCCAGATGGGGCCGATCGACGTCGCCGTCGTCGAGGCGACCGCGATCACCCGCGAGGGCGGCATCATCCCGACGACCTCGGTCGGCAATTCGGCGACCTTCGCCATTCTCGCCGAGAAGGTGATCATCGAGCTCAATATCGGCCAGCCGGCCGAGCTCGAGGGCCTGCACGACATCTACATCCCCACCCGCCGGCCGCATCGCGAGCCGATCCCTGTCGTCGCGCCGGACAGCCGAGTCGGCCTGCCCTTCATCCCGATCGATCCGGCCAAGATCGCCGCCATTGTCGTCACCGAGCGGCAGGACAGCTCCGCCGAGACGACGGCGCCGGACGCCGAGACGCAGGCGATCGCCGGCCACTTGATCGAATTCCTGAGCCATGAGGTCCGCAAGGGCCGGCTGACCAACCAGCTGGCGCCGCTGCAGGCCGGCATCGGCTCGATCGCCAACGCCGTGCTGCACGGCCTGATCGACAGCCCGTTCCACGACCTCACCATGTATAGCGAGGTGCTGCAGGACAGCACTTTCGAACTGTTCGATGCCGGCAAGCTCGCCTTCGCGTCCGGTTCGTCGATCACGCTCTCCGCCGCCTGCCAGGCGCGGGTGATGCCGGAAC
>JAFKJZ010000255.1:6463-6967 GCA_017305815.1 Hyphomicrobiales bacterium | reverse complement strand
GCCAGCGCGAGAGCGCAGCCGAGCATGGCGAGGATCGTTGTGCGGCCGAAGCTGGTGGAGAGACCCGCCTGCCAGACCGAGGCGGAGGCGAGCCCGGTCGCCGGCAGACCCAGCGCATCCAGCCCCTGCGCGCAGAGCCCGACCAGTGCCGTCGCCATGCCGATCCCAAGCAGCGCGACAAGGCCCCGTCGCAGGCTGCCCGGCGGAAGCGGGCCGATCATGGCGAAGGCGCGGAAAAAGACGCCGCCGATGCCGAGGAACAGGCCGGCATAGAGCCCGAGCCGCGCCAGCCACAACCCCGCCGCGACGACGGGATCGCGGTCGGCCGCATAGGCCGCATTCGCGGCGCTGCTCGCGGCGCCGACCGAGAACACCAACGTACCGCCGACCGGATGGCCGTCCTCGGAGACGACGCGCCAGGAAAGCACATGCGTACCGCGCGCGAGGTCCGCAAGCAGCGGGGCGGTCACGCGGCTTCCGGCGGCAGCGGCGCCCGCCAGGTCG
>JAFKJZ010000255.1:0-6427 GCA_017305815.1 Hyphomicrobiales bacterium | reverse complement strand
TGTCGCCGGCTCACTCGAGACGAGCGCCGCATGCGCCGAGGCTCCCCGCGGCGCAACCAGCGCCGCGAGGATGATCAGGGCGAGGCACAGAAACAGGCCGCGCAGGGACATGCCTCACCCCTTGGGCGAAAGGGACACGGCCGGCGCGGGCTGCTCGTAGTCGTCGGCCGACTTGCCCGCCGCCGGGATCTCGATCCAGCGCTCGCTGCCCTTCTCGCATTCCTGGACGACAGGGAAATAGAGCGGGCCGGCCGGCAGGTCCGGCGTCAGGTAGGTGCGGAAGGCGAACTCGTCATAGAAATCGTCCGGCAGGCTGCCGCCCGACCAGACGATTTCCTTGACGCCCTCGGAGACCTTGGCGCCCCAGAGGTCGTAGGTCCTGGCATAGGTTCCCTTGACCGTCTCGACCGTCCAGCCGGGCTTCGGCTGCGGCTTGACGTTGATGACGCCCTCCGGGATCTGCACGCGCAGCTTGACGGTGGGCGAGCCGGCGCAGCCATGGCCGACCTGCAGAACGGCCTTGTAGGTGGAGCCGAGCTTGGCGTCGGACTGGGCGAGCGTGACATGGGCGGAGGCGGCCGAAGCCGAGACGAGCAGGACGCCGAACGCGCCCGCGAACAGAAGCTTGGTCATGGAAATACCTGAAATCGCAAGGGAAAGCCGACGCTCATCGCGCCGGACGCAGGACGTCCCTCTCGGGCCGTCGGCGAGATCAGGCGAGCGGCGGTCCGCGCGCATCCGGCAGATAGACCAGCATCGCCCCGGCATCGACGCGCGGACGCTGGATGGCGAGCCGGACCGGTGCATGGGCCGCCGGGGCAGCAAGCTGGAACGTCGCGCCCGGGCCAAACGCCTTGGCGGCATGAGCGAGAATGCAGAGATCGCAGGCGGCGGTCGTCGTGCCCTTGGCCGGATCGGCGGCGGGATCCGCCGCGTCGCTGCCGGGCATGCAGAGGATCGTCAGGCCGGTCCTGTCGCCGAGCGCGAGACGGGCCTCGGCGGTGGTGTGCAGCGGCATCAGCAGCGTCAGGACGAGCAGGGACAGAACGCCGAGCGCGCTCCCCACCTCCGCCGCAATCTGTCGCCACGAATTCCGCATGCCACCGCCCCATCAGGCCCGGTGCCTGAACAGCGCCCCAATAGCTACAGGGTCTCGCGACATGCGGCCAGTGCGGCGCTTTGGCTTTGGACGGGCGACGGGGAAAAAGGTTCCGGAGTCAATCTGCCGGCGTCGAGCCGGTCGCCGACGGGAGTAATGTTCCATGAAGACCGAAGCCGCGCCCTTCCGGCTCGAGGACTATCGCGCTCCCGCCTTCACCATCGATACGGTCGAGCTGGACTTCCAATTGGACCCGTCGGCGACCCGCGTCACCGCCAGGCTCGCCATCCGCCCGAACACGGACGAAGCAAGGAGCGGCCGGCTCGAACTCGCCGGCGACGAGATCACGCTGAAGGGCCTGAAGCTCGACGGCGCGCCGCTCGCGCAGGGCCGCTACACGGCAACGCCGAGCCTGCTGACGCTGCATGACGCGCCGAACGGGCCCTTCACGCTGGAGATCGAGACCGAGGTCGATCCGGCCGCCAACACCAAGCTGATGGGGCTCTACCGGACCACGGGAACCTATTGCACCCAGTGCGAAGCCGAGGGCTTCCGCCGCATCACCTATTTCCTCGACCGCCCGGACGTGCTCGCCGTCTACACGACGCGGCTGGAGGCGACGAAAGCCGACGCGCCGATCCTGCTCGCCAACGGCAATCCGGGCGAAAGCGGCGACATCGCCGGCACGGACCGTCACTTCGCGATCTGGCACGACCCCTTCCCCAAGCCGTCCTACCTGTTCGCCATGGTCGCCGGCGACCTCGGCGTGATCACCGACCGCTTCACCACCCAGTCCGGCCGCGACGTCGAGCTGCGCATCTATTGCGAGCATGGCAAGGAAGCGCGCTGCACCTATGCGATGGATGCGTTGAAGCGCTCGATGAAGTGGGACGAGGACGTGTTCGGGCTCGAATACGACCTCGACATCTTCGTCATCGTCGCCGTGTCGGATTTCAACATGGGCGCGATGGAGAACAAGGGCCTCAACGTCTTCAACGACAAATACGTCCTGGCCGACCCGGATACCGCCACCGACGCCGACTATGCGAATGTCGAAGGCGTCATCGCGCACGAGTATTTCCACAACTGGACCGGCAACCGCATCACCTGCCGCGACTGGTTCCAGCTCTGCCTGAAGGAGGGCCTGACGGTCTTCCGCGACCAGGAATTCTCGTCCGACATGCGCTCGCGCGCGGTCAAGCGGATCGCCGACGTGCGCACGCTGCAGGCGCGCCAGTTTCCCGAGGACGGCGGCCCGCTCGCCCATCCGGTCCGCCCGGAAATCTATCATGAAATCAGCAACTTCTATACGCCAACGGTGTATGAGAAGGGCGCCGAGGTGGTGCGGATGCTGAAGAGCGTGCTCGGCCCCGACGGCTTCCGGAAGGGCATGGACCTCTATGTCCGGCGCCATGACGGCGACGCCGCGACGATCGAGGACTTCCTGGCCAGCTTCGCCGAAGCCACCGGCGCCGATCTCAGCCAGTTCAAGCTCTGGTATTCGCAGGCCGGCACGCCGCAGGTCTCCGCGCATGGCAGCTATGACGAGGCCGCCCGCTCCTACAGGCTGACGCTTACCCAGAGCACGCCGGCAACGCCCGGCCAGAGCCGCAAGCAGCCGATGCACATGCCGATCCGCTTTGGCCTGATCGGCCCGAACGGCGAGGACATGGCGTTCGACGCCGTCCGCGGCGGCCGCGTCGAGGGCGACATCATCCACCTGACCGAGGCCAGCCAGACGCTGGTGTTCGAGGGCGTCGGCGCCCGGCCGGTGCCGTCGCTGCTGCGCGGCTTCTCGGCGCCCGTCCGCCTCGCCATCGACATCTCCGCGTCCGACCTGCTGTTCCAGGTCCGCACCGACGCCGATCCGTTCAATCGCTGGCAGGCGGCGCAGACGCTCGCCATGCGCAACCTCGTGGCGGGCACGCACGAGCAGATCGCGGGCCGCGCGCCGAAGGCGGAGCCCGCGCTGATCGACGCGCTCGGCAGCGTCCTCGACAACGAAGCGCTGGAGCCGGCCTTCCGCGCCCAGGTGCTGCAACTGCCGAGCGAGGCCGACATTGCCCGCGAACTGGGCGAGGACGTCGATCCGGACGCGATCGCGACGGCGCGGCGGGAGTTGCGACTGGCGATCTCGACCGGCCTCGGCGACCGGCTGGCACGCCACTACGAGGCCCTTTCCGGCGACGGCTCCTTCCATCCCGACGCGGCGAGCGCCGGCAGGCGCGCGCTACGCAACACGCTGCTCGACCTGCTGCTCGCACGGCGCACGCCGGCGGCGACCGCGGCGGCGCTGCGCCACTTCGAGACCGCCGACAACATGACGGACCGTCTCGCCGCGCTCGCCGCGATGACGCAGGCCCCCCTGCCCGAACGGCGCGCCGCCCTCGACGCCTTCCATGCCCGCTACGCCGACGACGCGCTCGTGCTCGACAAGTGGCTGGCCCTGGAGGCGACGGCGCCGGCCGCCGAGACGCTCGACCGCGTCAAGGCGCTGCTCAAGCACCCGTCCTACTCGCCCAACAACCCCAACCGCGTGCGCGCCCTCGTCGGCAGCTTCGCCGGCGCCAACCAGACGCAGTTCAACCGCAAGGACGGCGCCGGCTACGATTTCCTGGCCGATTTCGCGCTCGACCTCGACAAACGCAACCCGCAGACGACGGCGCGCCTCCTGGTCAGCTTCCGGTCGTGGCGGGCGCTGGAGCCCGTGCGCCGGGCCCGCGCCGAGGCGGCGCTGCGCCGGATCGCCGCGGCCGAAAACCTCTCCCCGGACACGCTCGACATCGTCACGCGGACGCTTGCCTGAGCGTCCGCAAGGGGATTTTCAGCCTGCCTTCACAGGCCTGCGAGCCCGGCTTCCCAGGCTCGCCCCGCCGCCCGACTCAGCCCTCGAAATTATGCTTAACGAATCCCTAATCCGGTCTGGACAATGTGATTCGGGTCGATTCAAATGGGAGTGATTCGGGGCGTGGGACTGGCCCGATGATAGCCGATATCAGGGGGCTGAGATGGCGCGGGCAGAGACAGCCAGTGCGTCTGCGAGCGAGCGCATGCCTATTGCCGGGATGTTGTTTCGACGCAAGCAGATGATCAAGGGGCACGCTCGGCTACTGGCCAAGCCGGCCTACGAAAAGCTCGTCTCCGCCGAGCCGATCCTGCGTCGCTGCATTCCCGTGCTGATCATCCTCTTCCTGCTGATCGTCGCCCTCGCGCGCTTCATCCAGCTCTATGACCTCCGGATGGAGCGCGAGAACCAGGCGCGCGACATGATGGGCATGGTCGCATCCTATCTCGCCCAGTCGCTCGACCAGGCCGAGCCGACGCTGCCGACCGACCGTTACCAGATGGCGGTGCAGAACGCGCTCGACAATTTCGTGCCCCAGAGCGCCGCCAATGCCGGCGAGCGCGTCTATGTCGCCGACTCCACCGGCCGCGTGATCGCCACGGCGCCCCGCTCCACCTCGGAGGAAGGCCGCAGCTTCACCGAGATCGTCGGCGGCGCCCAGCCGCTGGTGATCTTCGGCGAGCGCGCCGGCGTGCTCAAGGTCAGCCTCGACGGCGACCAGGCCGCCTTCGCGACGCTCCGCCATCTGAACGGCCGGCTCGGCTTCGTCGCCGTCGCCACGCCGCTGCCCGCGATCTACCGCGACTGGCGCGCCGACGTGTCGCTCAATGTTTCCGTCTTCGTCGGCACCAGCGCCATCCTGCTGGTGATCCTCTACGGCTACTTCTCGCAGTCCGCCCGCGCCCAGGAAGCGGACGAGATCTACCAGGAGACCTATGACCGCTTCGACACGGCGCTGCGCCGCGGCCGCTGCGGCCTGTGGGACTGGGACGTCGCCCGCGGCCGCCTGTTCTGGTCGAAATCGATGTTTGAGCTGGTGGGTCTCGCGCCCCGCGACACGCTGCTCGGCTTCGGCGAGGTCAATGAGCTGGTGCATCCCGACGACGGCGACCTGATGAACCTCGTCGAGGCGCTTTACGAGGCGAACGAGACGACGGTCGACCGCATGTTCCGCATGCGCAAGGCCGACGGCAGCTATGTCTGGCTCCGCATCCGCGTCGAGCTGGTCGACGCCGACGGCACCGAGCCGCACCTGATCGGCATTGCCGTCGACGTGACCGAGCAGATGCGCCTCGCCGAGAGCTCGCGCACCGCCGACATCCGCCTGCGCGACGCCATCGAGACGATCTCCGAGGCCTTCGTGCTCTGGGACACCCAGAACCGCCTCGTCATGTGCAACTCGAAGTACCAGCAGCTACACGGCATTCCGGATTCAGCGCTCGAGCCCGGCACGCCCTACGCGAAGGTGATCGCCGCCGGCCGCCAGCCGGTCGTACAGGCGCAGATCCCGAGCGAGGGCAGCGCCGAGGAAGGCGCCCGCTCCTTCGAGGCGCAGCTGAACGACGGCCGCTGGCTGCAGATCAGCGAACGCCGCACCAAGGATGGCGGCTTCGTGTCGGTCGGCACCGACATCACCACCATCAAGCGCCACGAGGAAAAGCTGATCGACGGCGAGCGCCGCCTGATGGCGACCATCGCCGATCTCCGCCAGTCGCGCCAGAAGCTGGAGCAGCAGGCGCAGGAGATGGTGGAACTCGCCGAGAAATACTCGGAGCAGAAGGACCGCGCCGAGGCCGCCAACCGCACCAAGTCGGAATTCCTCGCCAATATCAGCCACGAGCTGCGGACGCCGCTCAACGCCATCATCGGCTTCTCGGAGATCATGCAGTCCGGCCTGTTCGGCCCGCTCGGTTCGCCCAAATACGGCGAGTACTGCCAGGACATCAACGCGAGCGGCAATTTCCTGCTCAACGTCATCAACGACGTGCTCGACATGGCGCGCATCGAGGCCGGGCGGATGACGCTCGACATGCACCCGCTGCGGCTGGACGAGATCGTCGACGAGGCGACCCGCGTGATGTCGCCGGAGGCCTCGGCCCGCAAGGTCACCATCGCCGCCGACCTCGAAGACGCGCTCGACCTCACCGCCGACCGCCGCGCGGTCAAGCAGATGGTGCTGAACCTGCTATCGAACGCCGTGAAGTTCACGCCGGAAAACGGCCATGTCGCCGTCCGCGCCCGCAAGATCGGCAACGCCGTGACCCTGACCATTGAGGACAACGGCATCGGCATTCCGAAGGAAGCGCTGAAGAAGCTCGGCCAGCCCTTCGAACAGGTGCAGAACCAGTTCACCAAGAGCCACAAGGGCTCCGGCCTCGGCCTCGCCATCACCCGCTCGCTGGCCGAACTTCATGGTGGCGCGATGCGCATCCGCAGCCATGAGGGCAAGGGCACGATCGTGTCGATCCGCCTGCCGTTGCAGC
>JAFKJZ010000254.1 GCA_017305815.1 Hyphomicrobiales bacterium | reverse complement strand
GATGCCGCAGAGAGACGCGGAAAGTGCATGACATGACACTAGCGACGGAATCGAACATGGCAGCCAAGGCCGAAAAGATTCAACACGAGACAAGCGCACGTGGCCCCGGCGAACAGCCGCGCGGCAGCAAGCCGGTGCGCCGCGTGCGCTGGTTTATTATCGTTGGTATTTTGCTGGCGATCCTGGTCGGTGGCCCTTTCGGTTCCGCCGGGCGATAAGCCCTCGGGTGCACATGCGATATGGGCACCCCGATCGCACCCCGCAAGAGATCGCCGAACGAATTCGGGACCTCGCGTGGCCCAACTATCGCAATGGTACTGGACGATGGCTTCTGCGCCTACAGGTTTCTAAGGACGGGAGCCGCCTTCTGTCCGAGGAGCCGCCAGGTGCCGGCGAGGCCGAGGCCGATCGTCAGCGCCACGGCGACGAAAGCGGCGGCGAGCGCCGTCATCGGGAAGACGGCGAAGGGCTGGCCCATCACCCCGGCGACGACGCCCCAGGCGGCGATCGAGCCGGCGAGCACGGCGAAGACCGCCGTCGCCAGCCCGAGCAGGCCGTATTCCAGCCCGAACGCCTTCAGCAGCTGGCCGCGCGTCGCACCCAGCGTCTTCAGGATCACCGCATCATAGAGCCGCTGCCGGTGGCCGGCGGCGAGCGCCCCGGCGAGCACCAGCACCGAGGCGGCGAGCGCGATCGACGAGGCGACGCGGATCGCCAGCATCAGCTGGTCGAGGATCGACGAGATGCGGTCGAGCGCCTCGCGGACCCGGATCGCCGTCACGGAGGGAAACTGCGCGCCGGCGTCGCGCATCAGCTTCGCCTCGGCGGCCGGGTCGGCGGGGCCGGGATGGGCGAGGGTGGCGAGCACCGAATAGGGCGCTCCGGCGAAAGTGGACGGCGAGAACACCATGACGAAGTTGATCGCCAGGCTTTCCCACTCGACCTCGCGCAGATTGGCGATGGTCGCCGTGATCTCGCGGCCGAGCACGTTGACGGTGATGGTGTCGCCGGTCTTCAGCCCGAGCCCGCGCGCCACGCCCGCCTCCATCGAGACGAGCGGCGGGCCGGCATAGTCGGGCGCCCACCATTCGCCGGCGGAAAGGCGCGAATTCTTCGGCGTGGTGGCCGAGAAGGTGACGCCGCGGTCGCCCTTCAGCACCCAGGCCACCTCGGGCGTCGGCGTCGCCTGTTCCGCCGGCGTCTGGTTGAGCGCGATGATGCGGCCGCGCAGCATCGGCACGCTTTCGACCGTCGCCTCGGGAATCTCCTTCTGGAGGAAATCCATGAAGGCGGGCGCCTCCGCATTCTGCACGTCGAGGAAGAAGAAGCTCGGCGCGCGGTCGGGCAGGGATTGCGTCAGCTGGCGGTGCAAATTGCCATCGATCAGCGCGATCGTCACCAGAACGGTCAGGCCGAGCCCGAGCGACAGCACGACCGAGCCGGTCAGCGCGCCCGGGCGGTGGATGTTGCCGACAGCGAGCCGCCATTCGGTCGAATTGGCGCGCGGCGCGCGGCGGGCGATCGCCGTCACCGCCCAGGCGACGAGCCGGAGCAGCAGGAAGGCGGCGGCGACGCCGACGACGAAATAGAGCGCGATGCGGCGGTCATAGGCGAGCAGGATGGCGAGCCCGGCGAGGACGACGGCCGAGCCGATCGCCGCCGCCAGGAAGACGAGGCGCGGCCGCACCCGGCCGAAGGCGCTCGCATCGCGGAACAGCGCCGTCGGCGCGATGTCGCCGGCGCGGCCGAGCGGCACCAGCGCGAAGGTGAGCGCCGTCAGCAGGCCATAGAGCGCGGCATAGCCGAGCGCGGCCGGATAGAAGCCCGTCTGGGCGCCGACCGGCAGCACGTCGGCCAGGAAGCGGAGCGCCAGCACCGGCACCAGCGCGCCTATTGCCAGGCCGATGACGACGCCGAGCAACGCGATCATCAGGATCTGGGCGAGATAGAGCTGGGTGACGAGGCTCGCCGGGGCGCCGAGCGAGCGCAGGGTGGCGATCACCGGCCGCTTCAGCTCCAGGAAGGCGCCGACGGCATTGGCGACGCCGACGCCGCCGACGATCAGCGCGGCGAGGCCGACCAGCGTCAGATATTGCGCGAACTGGGAGATGTTGCGCTTCAGGCCCGGCGAGGCGTCGTCGCGGCTGCGCACCTGCCAGCCGGCCTGCGGCAGCGCCTTGTTGGCCGCCTCGACGAGGTCGACGACGGCGCTGTCGGGCGCCTTGTGCGGCAGCCGCAGCCGATAGCTCCACTGCACCAGGCTGCCGGGCTGGACGAGGCCCGTGGTCTCGAGCGTCGGCTTCGAGATCAGCAGCCGCGGCCCGAAGCCGAGGCCGGTGGCGAGCTTGTCGGGCTCGTCGGCGATCTGGCCGGCCAGCGTCAGCTTCGCCCCGCCGACCTGCACCGTATCGCCGATCTTGACGCCGAGGCGGGTGAACAACTCGGGATCGGCCAGCGCGCTGCCGGCATTGAGCGCGGCGGTGGCGTCGACCGCCTCACCGGCCTTGAGCGTGCCATAGAGCGGATAGGCGCTGTCGACCGCCTTGATCTCGACCAGCGTCTGGTCGGAGCCGTCGGCGAGCCGGGCCATCCCGCGCAGGGTCGCGATCTCCGAGACCATGCCGTGCTTTTCGAGATACTGGCGCTCCTCTGCCGTCGCCTGGCGCTGTACCAGCGTGAAGGCGACGTCGCCGCCGAGAATGGCCTGACCCTCGCGGGCGAGGCCGTCGGTCATGGCGCGCGACACCGAGCCGACGGCGGCGATCGCGGCGACGCCGAGCGCGATGCAGGCGAGGAAGACGACGAAGCCGCGCAGGCCGCCGCGCAGTTCGCGCAGCGCGAAGCGGAAGGGGAGCGGCAGGTTCGATGCCGTCATTCCGCCGCGCTCCTGAGCGGGCTCGCCTTGGCCTGGCGCGGGTCGACCACGCCGGAATGGATGCGGATCATGCGGTCGCAGCGGCCGGCGAGCGCATTGTCGTGCGTGACCAGCACCAGCGTGGTGCCGCGCTCGGCGCAGGTCTGGAACAGGAGGTCGGCGATCTCGCGGCCGGTCGCCTCGTCGAGATTGCCGGTCGGCTCGTCGGCGAACAGGATCGCCGGCTCGGCGACGAGGGCGCGGGCGATCGCCACGCGCTGCTGCTCGCCGCCGGAGAGGGCGGAAGGATAGTGATTCATCCGGTGGCCGAGGCCGACCAGCTTCAGTTCTTCCTCGGCGCGCGAAAACGCGTCGCGGCGGCCGGCGAGTTCCAGCGGCACGGCGACGTTCTCCAGCGCCGTCATGTTGGGGATGAGGTGGAACGACTGGAAGATGATGCCGACATTGCGGCCGCGGAAACGCGCCAGGCCGTCCTCGTTCAGCGAGGCGAGGTCGGTGCCGGCGACGCGCACGCTGCCCTTGTCGACGCGCTCGAGCCCGGCCATCGTCATCAGCAGCGTCGACTTGCCGGAGCCGGACGGACCGACCAGTGCGACACTTTCGCCGCCGTCGATCGTCAGCGAAATATTGCGGAGAATATGGACCCGCGCGGCCCCGACGCCGAGCGCCAATTCGACCGATGAGAGCCGGATGACGGCATCGGAACTGTTCGGGACTGTATCCACCACGCGCGCGAACCCTATATCGTGCGACGGGCAGGCTCGTCGCTCGGCGGAAGCCGTCGAACGCCGGCGTCCTGCCGATCGCGGCGCGTTCGGCTCAATATGGTGGCTCGGTCCGGAGGATAAAGACCTGTACATGATAAAGAATTGGGCGCTGGCCATCCTGTTCGCCGTGGCCGCCGTTTCCGCCGGCGCCGCCAGGGCCGACCCGCTCCGCCTGGTCGTGCTGGGCGACAGCCTCTCCGCCGGCTATGGCCTCGGCCCCGGTGAGGGCTTCACCGACCAGTTGCAGAAGGCGCTGACCGCCAGGGGCCTGGACGTCGCCGTCGTCAATGCGGGCGTTTCCGGCGATACGGCAGGCGGCGGTCTGGCGCGGCTCGACTGGTCGGTCGGGCCGGATGCGCAGGCGGTTCTGGTCGAGCTCGGCGCAAACGACATGCTGCGCGGGCTCGATCCCTCGGTGCCGCAGCAGGCGCTCGACGCCATCCTGACCCGGCTTGGCGAGCGTAAGCTGCCTGTCCTGCTCGCCGGCATGCGCGCCGCGCCCAATCTCGGCCCCGACTACGCCAAACGCTTCGACGGCCTCTATCCGGATCTGGCCGCGAAGCACGGCGCGATGCTATATCCGTTCTTCCTCGACGGCGTCGCGGCCGAACAGACCCTGCTGCAGGCCGACGGAATGCATCCGAACGCGGCCGGTGTCGCGGTCATCGTCGAGAAAATCCTTCCCGCCGTGGAGGATCTGGTCGCGCAAGCCCGGCGCTGACCGGGCCTCCGCACGCCTGCCAATCCGCTTCCGGCCTCGCCGCGCCCAAAATTCTCGGAGCTTTTCGCCATGGAATATCGTTCGCTCGGACGGACCGATCTCAGCGTGTCCTCCATCTGCCTCGGCACCATGACCTGGGGCCAGCAGAACACCGAGGCCGAGGGCCACGAGCAGATGGACTATGCCTTCGAGCAGGGCGTCAATTTCCTCGACACGGCCGAACTCTATTCGATCCCGCCGAAGCCGGAGACGCAGGGCTCGACCGAGCGGATCATCGGCAACTGGATGAAGGCGCGCGGCAACCGCGACAAGGTCATCCTCGCCTCCAAGGTCGTCGGCCGCAACGGCCTCACCTGGTTCCGCGACGGCGCCAAGCCGACTCTTTCTCGCGCCCATATCCGCGACGCGATCGAGAAGAGCCTGAAGCGACTGCAGACGGACTATATCGACCTCTACCAGCTGCATTCGCCCGACCGCCACGTCACGCAGTGGGGCTCCAATCCGACCGTCTACCGCCATCCCGAGCCGGCCGCCGACGAGGTGCCGATCGAGGAGACGCTGGCGGCGCTCGGCGAACTGGTCCAGGAAGGCAAGGTCCGCCATGTTGGCCTGTCGAACGAGACCGCCTGGGGCACGACGCGATTTGTCGCAGCCTCGGAAGCTGGCAAGGGACCGCGCGTCGTCTCGATCCAGAATGCCTACAACCTCCTGAACCGCACCTTCGAGGTGAACCTCGCCGAGGTCGCGATGCGCGAGCAGGTGGGGCTCCTGGTCTATTCGCCGCTGGCGCAGGGCTACCTGTCCGGCAAGTACCAGAAGGGCGCCCGCCCCGCCGGCGTTCAAGCGTGGCGACCGCTATGAAACGCCGGGCGCCGAAGAGGCGATCGACGCCTATCTGGCGATCGCGCGCGATTTCGGCATGGATCCGGCGACGCTCGCAAACGCCTTCGCCACCAGCCGCTGCTTCGTCACCTCGAACATCATCGGCGCCACGACGATGGAGCAACTCAAGGTCGACATCGCCGCCGCCGACGTCGCGATCACGCCCGAAATCGAGGCGCGGATCGATGCCGTCCACCAGTGGCGCGGCAATCCCTGCCCCTGAGGCGGGCGGCCGGTGCCTGGGGAAAGGGCTTTACAGCCGCCCGGCAAACCGCGAACCTGATCTTCCGTCCCACCGATAGAGGAGGGCGATCATGCCGCGCCTGTTCACCGGTCTCGAGATTCCGGCCGACATTGCCCAACGGCTCTCGCTCCTGCGCGGCGGCATTCCCGGCGCGCGTTGGATCGACGCGGAGAACTTCCACGTCACGCTGCGCTTCATCGGCGACATCGACGATCGCACCGCCGACGAGGTCGCCGACGCGCTGGCGCGCGTGCGGCGGAACGAGCTCGACCTGCAGTTCTCCAGCCTCGATTCGTTCGGCAATGCCAAGCCGCATTCGATCGTGGCCCGCATCGCGCCCTCGCGCGCGCTGAGCGAATTGCAGGCCGAGCACGAGCGGATCCTGCAGCGGATCGGCCTGCCGCCGGAGGGCCGCAAATACACGCCGCATGTGACGCTCGCCCGATTGCGCAACACCCCGCATCGCGACGTCGCCGCCTATCTCGCCGTGCGCGGCGGGCTGCTCTCGGCGGCGTTTCACGTGACACGCTTCGTGCTGTTCTCGTCGAAGGCGTCGAAGGGCGGTGGTCCCTACATCGTCGAGCAGGCCTACCCGCTCGCCGAACTGGTGGAAACACGGCCATGATCGAGAAGCTGGAACCGGCCGAGCGCCAGGCGGCGCTGGCGAAGCTCGATGGCTGGACCTCGGTCGAGGGCCGCGACGCCATCACCAAGGTATTCACCTTCGGCGATTTCCAGGAGGCGTTCGCGTTCATGACGCGCTCGGCCCTGCTGGCGGAGCGGATGAACCATCACCCGGAATGGAGCAACGTCTACCGCACCGTCACGGTGACGCTGGCGACGCATGTCGTCGACGGGGTGACGTCGTTCGACATCAAGCTCGCCGAGGGCATGAACCGCTTCGCGGGGCAGGGCGGTTAAAGAATACCCTCATCCCAACCCTCTCCCGCAAGCGGTAGAGGGCGCGCTTCGTGCTCGCACGGGCGTCGGAGCCACTCCGGCGAAAAGCCCTCGCCCGCTTGCGGGAGAGGGTTGGGGTGAGGGCCTTCGCTTCGCCGAAAGCTACCGCGTCATTTCCACGGCAGCTCGAGGCTGGCGGCGCCGCAGAGATGGCCCTGGATGCGGCTGACGCCCCATTCCGCCAGCATCGCCGCCGTTTCCTCGTCCTGCACCCATTCCGCCACGGTCTCGATGCCGAGATCATGCGCGAGCTCCACCAGCCTGCGCACGAAGATCTGGTCGTCGCGACTCCTGGGCAGGGTGGCGATGAAGCTGCCGTCGATCTTGACGATGTCGACCCGGAGCTCCCGCAGATTGCGGAACGAGGTGAAGCCGGCGCCGAAATCGTCGATGGCGAGGCGGGCGCCGAGATCGTGGATCGTCGAGACGAAATAGGCGGTGTCGTCGAGGCTGCGGATGGCGCTCGTCTCGGTGATCTCGACGATCAGGCGCTGGCCGAGATCGGGGCGCTGGTCGAGCGTGTGGGCGAATTTCGCCAGCCAGTCAGGTCCGGTCGCGGTTTCCGGCGAGACGTTCATCGACAGATGCGCGTCGGGATGGCGGATCAGCGTCTCCAGCACCTGGTCGAGCACGGCGAGGTCGAACAGGCGCGACAGGCCGAGGCGCTCGGCGAGCGGTACGACCTGGCCGGCCGAGACGATGGTGCCGTCGGGATGCGCCAGGCGCAGCAGCGCCTCGTGGAAGCCGACCTTGCGGGTGTGGATGTCGACCACGGGCTGGAAGGCGAGGCGCACGCGCTGTTCCGATAGAGCGCCGATCAGTTGCTGCGACAGCGCGATGTTGGACTGGCGCTCGGCCTCCCGCTCGGCCGAGGGGGCGTAGGCGAAGAAGCGGCCGCGGCCGGTATCGCGCGCGAAGCCTAGGCTCTCCTGCGCGCGCTCGATCGCCTCGTCCGGCGTCTGCGCGTGGCGGGGCAGCGAGACGCCGCCGATCGAGATGGTGACCGAGGCGGCGCCGTCGGGCGTGGCGACGACGTCGTCGCGGATGGCGGCGAGGAACCGTTCGGCCGCGAACGGCATCTCGTGCTCGTCGCAGTTCATCAGGATCAGGCCGAGCTTGTGGCCGGAGAAGCGGCCGATGGCGTCGCCGTCGCGCAGGCGGCCGCGTATGCGCCGCGCCACCGCCGCGAGCACGCGGTCGCCGATGCGATAGCCATAGGCGTCGTTGATCAGGTGGAAATCGTCGATGGCGATGACGAGGAAGGCCGCCGCCGTGTCGAGCTTTCGCGTGCTCGTGCTCGTCTCGTCGAGC
>JAFKJZ010000253.1 GCA_017305815.1 Hyphomicrobiales bacterium | reverse complement strand
TATGGTGTGGCATCCTATAGCGGCGTTTTGTCGGCATGCCAGCGGCTCCTTGATCGCGTCATCTCGTGTTGGCTGCAACCGTTCAGGTCGGCTACCAGCGCAGGACGAGGCGGCCGGCCGCGGCGCCGGCCAGGGTCAGGATGGCGATCGCCAGCGAATACCAGGTGGCGACGAAAAACGGCGAATCGTCGAAGCAATGAGCAGCATAGAAGGTCGCCGCGAGCCCGCCGGCGAGCAGGCCGCAGGCAGCGCCGGCCAGGCCCGGCCGCGTCGTCGCGCCATGGCGCAGCGCGGCCAGCAGCACGGCGAGGGGACCCAGCCCGATCAGGGGGATCATGGTCAGGCAGATCAGGCTGTTGGTGCCGACAAGCCGCGCTCCCCATTCGGCGGTGGGAATGGTGGCGATCTCCATCAGGATGGCGGCGAGCAGGATCGCCGGCGCAATGGCGAGCAGCGCGCCGCGACGGCGGGGCCGGGAATTCGGGCGCGCCAGCTCGGCGACCTGGAACAACGCCGTAACGGCCAGCGTCGCGGTGATGACGAATTTCAGCAGGAAGCGCGCGGTATGCGCGGCTTCGGCGAAATCGGGACGGGGGCCGAGCAGCGTGGAGAACACGACCGCCGCGATCACGCTGGCCAGCCCGCAGGCGCCCAGCAGCAACAGGCCGAGCGAAAGCCGGGGCGCGGCGGCGTCGCGGGCGATCGCCTTGATGAGATCGTTGGTTTCCATGTCCGTTCCGTTCAATCCTGCACAAAGCGGCGGGCGATCGCCTTCAGGCCGCGATGCAACGCAACGCGCACGGCGCTCTCCGTCATGCCCAGCGCATGCGCCGTTTCGCCGATCGTCGCCCCCTCGACCGAGATCGAGGCGACGACATTGCGCTGCACTGTCGCCAGCCCGCCCAGCGCGCGGTCGATATCGCGCGCCAGCGAGGCTTCCTTTTCCGGTTCGGCCAGCGTCTCGGCGAAATCGTCGATATCGACCTCGACATGACGGCCGCGCCGCCGAAACGCATCGATCAGCTTGAAGCGGGCGATGGCATAGACCCACGGCATCACCGCCTCGTCCTGACGCCAGGTGTGACGCTTCAGGTGGATCGCCAGCAGCGTCTCCTGCACCACATCTTCCGGCTCGACGCCGGCATGAACGATGCGCCGGCGGCAGAAGCCGCGCACATGCCGGGCGACGCGTTCGAGAAAGACGGCATAAGCGCCTTCATCGCCAGCCATGGCCGCCCTGAAAAGCCGCGCGAGTTCGGCGTCGTCCGTCCTCGTCAAGCCTGTCATCCCTCTTCTTCGGCCGTATGCGTCCATTGTTACGACGCTGGCGAAATATCCCGGAACCGGCGGCAAGCGCCATCACGAAACCGTGTTCGATCGCGCCTGTAACGAACCATGCCCGCCTCCCGAAGTCGACGGCATGGGGCGCAGAAAGCGCTCCTCCCAACCTTCACAGGAGCACGTCATGAACCGCCAGACCCTTGCCCTCGCCCTTGCCGGATCGCTCGTTTCGGCTTTCGCGACCGCGGCTTATGCCGCCCCGCTTCCGGCTGAAAAGATGGTCGGCATGGAGAAGTGCTACGGCATCGCCCTGAAGGGTCAGAATGATTGCGCTGCCGGTGCCGGCACCACCTGCGCCGGAACCTCGACCAAGGACTATCAGGCCAATGCCTGGAAGGCCGTCCCGGCCGGAACCTGCGCCTCGATGGAGGTGAACGGCCACAAGGGTATGCTCAAGCCGATGTAGGCGCGACGCGGGCCTCACGGGAGGCCGCTCCGTCGCTTTCCCATCCGCCAATGCGACGGGGCCCGGTGCGTCGGGCTCCGTCGCTTCGAAAGCTCAGGGCCGACATCATGAACGCCACCACAGCTTCCACCCGCCTTCTTCCAGCGCGCGCCGGGCTCGGCCTCAAGCCCGAGCATGTCGGCGAGATCCTGGATACCGAGCCGGATGTCGGCTTCTTCGAGGTTCATGCCGAAAACTACATGGGCGATGGCGGCGCACCGCATCGGGCGCTGGGCGAGATCGTCGCCCGCTATCCGCTGTCGCTGCATGGCGTCGGCCTTTCGATCGGCGCCGAGCGGCCGCTTGACCCGGCCCATCTGGCGCGGCTGCGCGTCCTGATCGACCGCTATCGGCCGCAGTCCTTTTCCGAGCATCTCGCCTGGTCGACGCATGATGGCGGCTTCCTCAACGACCTGTTGCCGCTGCCCTATACCGGGTCAACGTTGCGCCGCGTCGCCGACCATGTCGATCAGGTGCAGCAGGCGGTCGGCCGGCAGATGCTCCTGGAGAACCCGTCGACCTATATCCTGTTCGAGGACAGCACGATTGACGAGGTCGACTTTCTGGAGCGCGTCGCGGCCCGGACCGGCTGCGGTCTTCTGCTCGACGTCAACAACGTCATGGTCTCGGCCGTCAACCACCGCGCCGATCCGTTCGCCTATATCGACCGCTTTCCGGTCGAGCGCGTCGGTGAGATCCATCTTGCCGGCTATGACGAGACCCTGGACGGCGCCGGCGACCGGCTGCTGATCGATGCGCATGGCTCGAAGGTGAGCGATGACGTCTCGGCGCTCTACCGCCACACCATCGATCGCGCCGGTCCGCTGCCGACGCTGATCGAGTGGGACAATGACGTGCCTGCCTTCCCGGTGCTGCTGGCGGAAGCCGCGCGCGCCGAAGCCGTGCTGGATGCGGCGACGTCCCGGCGCGATGCGCGCCTCGCAAGGCGGGCATGAACCATGGATCAGAGCGCCTTTGCCGCCGCCTTGCTCGATCCGTCCCTGCCGGTGCCCAGCGGCGTGACCTGCGCCCGGGGCGAGCCCGACGCGACCCGCTTTTCCATCTATCGCAACAATGTCGTCGCCAGCCTGTCGCGGGCGCTTGGCGAGCGATTTCCGGTGGTGCGGCGGCTGGTCGGCGACGCGTTCTTCAACGGCATGGCGCGCGCCTTTCTCACGGCATCGCTGCCGCAATCGCCGCTGATCTTTGCCTATGGCGACACGTTCCCGGATTTCATAGCCGGCTTTGCCCCGGCCGCCGCTCTGCCCTATCTCGCCGACACGGCCCGGCTCGAGGCTATCTGGACCCGCGCCTATCACGCAGCCGATGCCACGCCGCTTCCGGTGGAGCGGCTGCTGGCGATTGCGCCGGAGCGACTGCCCCTTGTCCGGCTGTCACCCCACCCGGCAGCCGCCCTAGCGCGATCTGCCTTCGCCATCGGCACGATCTGGCAGGCGCATCAGGCCGAGGCCGTCGGCTCCGTGGCGGCGATGGCTCCAGAGTGCGTGCTGGTGACCCGGCCGGTCTTCGATGTCCGCGTGCATGTCGTGCCGCCGGCCGATGGCGTCTTCGCCGATGCGGTATTCCGGGGCGAGGCGCTCGGCGAGGCGGCGGCGATCGCTTTCGCGCGGCACCCCGACTTCGATTTCGGCCACGCGCTTCTGGGCCTGGCTTCGCTCGGCGCCTTTGCCGGCAGCCCCTCGCAAGGAGACCCGACATGACCGGCATCGATCACACGTCGACGCACACCGGGCTCTCGCCCTGGCGCATCGTGCAGCGCATCGAGGCGATCGTCGCCGCGATCCCCGAGGCGCTGCCGCTGCTGGCGCTGCGCTTCGCGCTGGCGGTGCCGTTCTTCAAGTCGGGGCTGACGAAATGGGATGGCTTCCTGACGCTGTCGAATGGCGCGCGCTATCTGTTCACGCAGGAGTTCAGCCTGCACATCTTCGGCAACGAGTATCCCTATCCGGCGCCGATCCTGATGGCGACGTTGTCCGGCATCGGCGAGATCGTGTTGCCGATCCTGCTGGTGCTCGGCCTGGGCACCCGCTTCGCGGCCCTCGGCATCCTGCTGATGACGGCGGTGATCCAGCTGACCGTGCCCGAGGGATGGGCCAATTTCCATCTGCCCTGGGCGGCGATGGCGCTGACGCTCGCCGTCTATGGCGGCGGTCAGCTGGCGCTCGACCGCGCCATTGGTCTTGGTTCGCGCAAAGGCTGATCGGGCGTCGCCCTCAGGCGGACGCCGCCTTCTCGGCCTGGTCGACCGCGCGTTCTAGGCGCTCTCGCGTGGCGGCGCGAAGGCGGCCGAGGTCCAGCTCCTGCGCCATCCGTCGCACGGCCTCCTCTCGATCGGCCCCTTCCGACAGATAGAGCTGCGCCAGGCTGGCCAGCTCGATGATCGGAATGTCGGAATGGTCGCGCGTCTCGGCGAGACCGCGGAAGGCGAAGATCGCCGTTGCATCCTGGTCGTGGCGCCAGAGCAGTATCCGCGCGTCATCCGTCGTTCTTGGATAGGCGGATCCTGCTGCGGCAAGCACCGTCTCGCGGATTCGGCTGGCGGCCCGGGAGAAGCCGTGGGCGCGCGCGATGCGGTGGACGAGCAGGTCCGCGTAGATCGGCGCCTCCTCGCTGATGACATGCTTGACCATCGCCCGGATCGCGGACTGGTGCGCGGGATCGTAGAACCGTTCGCCATCCGGCTCGAAGCCGGCCTCGCGGAGGTCGGTCTGGCGGTATCCGGCCGCCGTCACCTGTGGCGCTGCAGCCAGCGAGGGAGGCGGCGCCGCGTAGGTCGCGGTTGACGGGGATCGCGGCAGCGGTGGCGGAAGGTCCGGTTCGTCGAAGTCTGCCGGCCCTTCCTGCGCCTCGAAGTGCGTGAGGATATCCGTTGCCGTCGGATAGGGCGCTTCGGCGCCTGCCTCGGCCGCATCGATGGCGAGCGGTTCGATCGAGGGCGATTCGATGTTGGGCTCGGGTGCCGCCGTGACGTCCGCCTCGCGCGCCGCCCGTTCCGCTCGCGCGGCCTCAAGATCGGACAGGAGCTGGTCGTGCAGCCGTTCGAAGGCGGCGGGCGCGTTGATCCACCAATCCGGGCTCCAGACCCGCCGGATCCGCCAGCCGAGCTGTATCAGCACGTTCTCGCGCAGGCGATCCCGGTCGCGCGCCGTGGCCGAACGATGGTAGGTCGCCCCGTCGCATTCGACACCGGCCAGATAGCGTCCCTGCGCATCGGGATCGACGATGCCGAGATCGATGCGGAAGCCCGAGACGCCGATCTGCGTATGGACGATCCAGCCGCGGCTTTCGAGCGCCTTCTTCACCGCATCCTCGAAGGGAGATTCCGTCTCGCCTCCCGTCAAGACGAAGGCTTCGGCAAGTGCGCGCGTTCCGCGCTGGGCGAACTCCAGGAAGTGCTTGAAATCGCGCACGCC
>JAFKJZ010000252.1 GCA_017305815.1 Hyphomicrobiales bacterium | reverse complement strand
GAATTTCGCGCCCGGCGAGCACGGACGATTCGGCCTGCTTCACCGCGTTCTGGGTGCGAAACCCGCGAAACAGCGGCTGCTCGATGGTCAGGCCGACGCCGCGGCCCCAGGTCGTCGACGACGTGACCTGCGACAGGGGCGACGTGCGCCCACGTGCATAGGACGGACCGATGAACGCGTTCGCCGTCAGGACCGGCCGGTAGCCGGACAGGGCCTGCGGCACGTTTTCGTCGGTCGCGCGCAGCTGGGCGCGCATCGCATTCAGCGTGGGGTTGTTGTTATACGTCTGCGAAAGAGCGGATGTCAGAGTTTCGGCATACACCGAGGGGGCAGCTACGATAACCGCAGCCATAGCTACGGTTGCCAGATAGACCCGGGAAAAAACCACGTTCGAAACCTCGGCGTTGCGAGGCGACGCCCCCCTACCGGACGTCCACCGTCGGACAATACATCGTTAATTTACGCGAGCCCCGGTGACGGTCAAATGGCATGGGGCTCGAACAGTTCGATAATGCGCGCCGTGCGACGGGAAAGCCACAGCTGCCGCCCAAAATAATAAGCGGCAACTATGACTTATCCGATTGTTTTAAAAGGGGGAACTAGAATACGAACGCCTTGGGTCTGGCAAAGCCGGGCAGCGTGCGGACAGAGGTGTTGAAGGCGGGACGACCGCTGACGGAACCACCGGAACGGGTATAGATCGTGGCTTTCGCCGCCAGACCGTTCGCCCCGACAACGGCGATGATTCGTCCACCCTCGCCGATCTGGTCGATCAGCGCCTGCGGCAGGACTTCGATCGCGCCTTCCAGCAGAATCACGTCGAAGGGCGCCTTGCCGGCAAGGCCGGCTTCCATCGGGCCGACCACGACCTCTACATTCGAGACGCCGAGAGAGGCAAGATTCTCACGCGCGGCGGCCGCGAGACCCTCGTCCGATTCGAGCGCGACCACCGAGGCGGCGAGATGGCTCAGGATGGCGGCGGAGTAGCCGGTCGTCGAACCGATATCGAGCACGCGATCCGTAGGCCCCACCTCGGCGAGCTGCACCAGCTTGGCCAGCGGTCCCGGTTCCATGACGTAGCGCGGCGTCGCGCCGGGGGCGGACACGAGGATATCCTCGTCGATATAGGCAAGCGGCTTCAGATGATCCGGCGCGAAGACTTCGCGCGGCACGGCCGAGAACGCGTCGAGCACATCGTACTCGGTGACGTCGACGGTGCGAATCTGACAGTCCACCATCGTGGTTCGCGCCTTGGCGAAATCGACCATGATTCCGGCCCCTTTATCGTATGTGGCAATGGACGATCCAATACCGGGCGTTCGGCAAGGTGACAAGCCATTCCGCGCGGCGCTGGCGCCGCAGCACGTCGCGGATCCGCTATCAGATCCCCCTCGCCATCGACCATCATCGTCCTGTTACATGGGCTGTCCATACGACGCCGTGAAACGACGCGTAGAGATCCCCGGATGCACGGCCGTCGTTCGATCAGGCCAATCTGAAAAAGGATAGAGACGATGGTACGCAAGACACTGTATGGCGCCGCATTTGCCCTCCTGAGCCTTTCCACCATCCAGGCTGCTGTTGCAGAGCCGAAGATCGACAATAGTGCACTTGAATCGACTGATTTTCGTCCGCACGCGCGCACGTTCGGCCTCGTCTATACGATGCCGGCCGAGGTCAACGAGACCTTGCACCGCTCGCTCGGCGGCATGCTGAACGAAAGGCTGCTGACGCTCGGCCTCGAGACGGAGGCGATCCGCACCAACATCCCGCATGTGACGGTCGTCCACATCCACAACGCCGACCCGACCACGCCGGCCAAGATGCTGGAAGCGTTGCCGACGCCGCCGAAGCCGCTCAACGTCACGCTCAAGAAGTTCTACACCACCGAAGCCGCCAAGGGCGCCGGCCAGCCCTGGTGGCTCGATCTCGGCGTCGTCAAGGAAGGCGACGGCTTCGAGCAGATGATGGCCTACAACACTGCCGCCACCGCCGCCCTCACCCCGCTGCGCGACGGCCCGCTGCCGCGTGTCACCGGCCCTGTCTTCGGCAAGATGGCCGATGCCGGCAAGGAACTGGTCAAGACGGTCGGCGTCAGCGGCGTCAACGTGGTGAAGAACGGCGAGGAAGTGCGCTCGCACAATCCGCACAACACGCTCGTCTACAGCACCAAGCCGTTCTCGCCGGAGATCCAGCAGTCGATGGGCGAACTGGCGGATGAGTTCAACCAGATCCTCCCGGAAGGCATCCCGGCAACCTTCAAGACGGTCTCGATCGTCGAGCTTGCCTTCTCGGGCAACGTCACGCGCGAGATCTACCGCGTCGACCTCGAGACCGGCGCCGTGCTCGACGTCGCCACCGGCAAGACGGTCACGCGCTGATCGCCTTCCGGCGGGGCGGGGCGGTCGCGGATCGCCCTGCCTTTCCGGCTGCCGCCGGCGGCTTCGGCCGGCGATTTCCTCCACAGCCTTGCGACGGCGTCGTCGACGTTCGGACTAGACGCCGCCGCCGCGAGCTTGTAGAAGCCGCCAGACGGTCTCGGAAGCTTGGTTTCCGGATCGACACGCAGCTCGGGTGGCCCGTTTGCTTCCTGGCGCTGTGCCTGCCGGACAGGTCGTTCGAAATCGGATTTCGGATGGACTGTCAGCGAGATGGCCTCGTGGCGGAATGGTTACGCAGAGGACTGCAAATCCTTGCATCCCGGTTCGATTCCGGGCGAGGCCTCCACTCTCCGATCAGGCGGAATTTACGGCTCCTGATCCCCCAGCGCTCCGCAATCCCGACACCGGTTTTCCCCCGCATGCCTGCGCTTTGAAACGGCTGCGTTGGTTTTTGACCTTCCCGTACGAGAAGGAGGGCGATAACGGCGATTGCATGCCGCGTCGCCCGAGGCGATAAGTCGGCCATGCTCGATCCGGACCTTGCTCCTCGCCATGGCGGCGCTCTCGCGGCGGCTTCCCAACGCTACGGCGTCGCGGTCGGGGAGTGGCTCGACCTGTCGACCGGCATCAACCCGCACCCCTACCCCGTCCCCGCGTTCCCGCCCGCCGACTTCCACCGCCTGCCCGATCCGGCTGGCCTGGGCACGCTCGTCGATGTCGCCCGGGGCGCCTATGGCGTCCCGCCGGCCAGCGCGATCGCGGCGGTGCCCGGCTCGGACTTCGCGCTCCGGCTGCTGCCGCTCCTCTGCCCGGCCGGCGACGTCGCGATCCTGTCGCCGACCTATTCCGGCCATGCCGAGGCCTGGCGCCTGGCCGGGAGGACGGTCAGCGCCGTCGCCTCGCTGGAAGACGGTTCTCGCCGCGCTCCGATCGTCGTCGTCGTCAATCCGAACAATCCGGATGGCCGGATCGTCGAAGCCGATGCACTCGTCGCGACCGCGCGGACGCTGGCCGCGCGCGGCGGCGTCCTGATCGTCGACGAGGCCTTTGGCGACGTCGACCCGGCTCCCGGCGTCCTGCCGCGAAGCGCGGGCGAACGGATCGTCGTGCTGCGCTCGTTCGGCAAGTTCTACGGGTTGGCGGGCCTGCGGCTTGACTTCGTCGTCGGTCCCGACGACATCGTGGGCCTGTTGCAGGCACTTGTCGGGGACTGGCCCGTCTCGGGACCTGCGATCACGCTCGGATGCCGGGCCCTGCTGGACACTGCCTGGCAGGCGCAAACGCGGATCCGGCTGCGGGCGACACGCCTGCGGCTCGAAAACTGTCTTCGGGCGAGTGGCCTGGATGTCGTCGGCGGCACCGACCTATTCGTCCTCGTCGACACCCCGCGCGCGGTGCCGTTGCACGAAGCGCTCGCCCGGCAGGGCATCTGGACCCGAATCTTCTCCGACCAGCCGGGACGGATCCGTTTCGGTGTGCCCGACGAGATCGGCCTCGCGCGGCTGGAGAAGGCACTGGCGCTGCGCTAGACGCGCTGCCCGACCAGAAGGTTTAGAGCGCGGCCTGCGGCGTGACGATCAGCCGTCCCTCGAGGGTCTCGATGGCGGCGCGGATGCCGAAGGTCGCCGCCAGGTTTTCGTGGGTTAGAACCGCCGCCGGCGCCCCTTCCGCCGCGATCCGCCCGTCCTTCATCAAGACGATCCGATCGCCATAACGGGCGGCCAGCGAAAGATCGTGCAGGACGGCGACGATGGCGGCGCCCGCCTTGGCGCGGGCCCGCAGGAGATCGAGCACGAGGAACTGGTAGCGCGCGTCGAGGGCGGCCACCGGCTCGTCGGCGAGGATGATCTGCGGCTCGCCGGCCAGCACGCGCGCCAGCGCCACGCGGGCGCGCTCGCCGCCGGAGAGCGTCGTCACCGTGCGGTCGGCGAGGTCAAGCGTGCCCGTCGCCTCCAGCGCGGCGAGCACGGCGACGCGATCCTCGCCGCCGAGTTCGCCGGCGCCGGTTCCATGCGGAATGCGGCCGAGCGCCACCACATCGGCGACCGAAAGCGGCCAGTGGAAGACATGGCCCTGCGGCAGATAGCCGATCTTGCGGGCCCGCAGCCGCGGCGCGACTGTCTCGACCTTCTGGTCGCCTAGATAGACAGCTCCATCGCCGTCGAGCAGGCCTGCCAAGCGCCGCACCAGCGTGGTCTTGCCGGCGCCGTTCGGTCCGATCACCACCACCATCTCGCCGGCCGCAACGGACAGATCGACACTGCCGAGGATGGGGCGATGGCCAAGCGTGGCGCCGACGTTCACGGCGCGAAGGAGAGCGCCCATCACGCCACCTCCCCGGTCAGCCCACGGCGATGGCGGAAGACGAGCACGATGAAGAGCGGCGCACCGATCAGGGCCGTGACCACGCCCACCTTGATCTCGTTCTGCGCCGGGATGAGGCGCACCAGGATATCGGCCGCCGTCAGCAGCGCCGCTCCGGAAAGCGCTGCCGGCCACATCAGCCGCGCCGGGTCATGGCGCACGAAGGGGCGCACGAGATGCGGCGCGACGAGACCGACGAAGCCGATCGTGCCGGCGACCGCGACACCGCCGCCAACCGCCAGTGCCACGCCGAGCACGACGCGCAGCCGCACCCGGTTCAGCCTTATGCCGAGGCTCGCCGCCGCGTCCTCGCCCAGCGTCAGGGCCCGGAAGGCACGGCCATCGATGGAAAGCAGGATGCAGCCGGCAATGATGAAGGGCAGCGCGATGAAGACATGCTGCATGCTGCGGTCCTCCAGAGAACCGAGCAGCCAGAAGGCGATTTCCAGCGCCGCGAAGGGATTGGGCGCCAGGTTCAACGCCAG
>JAFKJZ010000251.1 GCA_017305815.1 Hyphomicrobiales bacterium | reverse complement strand
TGGTGACGGTCAATCTCGCCGCCGGGATGGCGCCGAGAGAGGCCGTCCAGGCCGTTCTCGGCCGGCTCACCGGCGCCTTCTCGCTCGCCTTCCTGTTCGAGGGCGAGGACAACCTGCTGATCGGTGCCCGTCGCGGCAGCCCGCTCGCAGTTGGTTGGGGCGATGGCGAGATGTTCCTCGGCTCCGACGCCATCGCGCTCGGCCCGTTCACCGACGAGATCACCTATCTGAACGATGGCGACTGGGTCGTGCTGACGCGATCGAGCGCTGAGATCTACGACGAGGTCGGCAATGCTGTCTCGCGCCCGCTGACGCAGCTGCAGGGCACCACCCATGTCGTCGACAAGGGCAACCACCGCCATTTCATGGTCAAGGAAGTCCATGAGCAGCCGGAGGTCGTCGGTCATACCGTCGCGCATTATCTCGACCTGGTGAATGGCAGCGCCAAGGTGCCGGCCGGCATCGACTTCGCCGCCATTGACCGGCTGTCGATCACCGCCTGCGGCACGGCCTTCTATGCCGGTTTCGTCGCCAAGTACTGGTTCGAGCGCTATGCGCGCCTGCCGGTCGATATCGATATCGCTTCCGAGTTCCGCTACCGCGAGCAGCCGCTCTCGAAGGATGGCCTCTCCATCGTGATCTCCCAGTCGGGCGAGACGGCGGATACGCTGGCGTCGCTGCGCTATGCGAAGGGCGAGGGCCAGAAGATCGCGGCCATCGTCAACGTGCGCGAATCGACCATCGCCCGCGAGGCCGATTTCGTGCTGCCGACGCTCGCCGGCCCCGAGATCGGCGTCGCCTCGACCAAGGCCTTCACCGCCCAGCTCTCCGTGCTTGCGGCGACGGCGGTAGCGGCCGGCAAGGCGCGCGGCGTGCTCTCCGGCGACGAGGAACACGCGCTCGTGCGCGCGCTCAGCGAGGTGCCGCGCCTGATGCACGAGGCGCTGAAGCTGGAGGATCAGATCGAGGCGCTCGCGCGCGACCTCGCCAAGGTCAAGCATTGCCTTTATCTCGGCCGCGGCACCAGCTATCCGCACGCGCTCGAAGGCGCGCTGAAGCTGAAGGACATCTCCTACATCCATGCCGAGGGCTATGCGGCCGGCGAGCTGAAGCATGGTCCGATCGCGCTGATCGACGAGGACATGCCGGTCGTCGTCATCGCCCCCTTCGACCACATCTTCGAGAAGACCGTCTCGAACATGCAGGAAGTCGCGGCGCGCGGCGGCCGAATCATCCTGATCACCGACAGGAAGGGTGCCGAGGCCGCCGCCATGGATACGATGGCGACGATCATCCTGCCGGAAATGCCGGCCAGCGTGACGGCCCTCGTCTACACGATCCCGGTGCAGCTGCTCGCCTATCATACGGCGGTGTTCATGGGCACGGACGTCGACCAGCCGCGCAATCTGGCGAAGTCGGTTACCGTCGAATAGCGCGCGGCGTAGGGGAGCCTCGCCGGAACGAATCCTCCGACGAGGCCGTTGCTAACGAGTATCTTCTGGTCATCCGTATGCCAGCCGTCATAATGGCGGAGGGCAGGCAGGAATCAGGCGCGCGGGCGGTGGAATGAGCCTTCAGGATCCTCAACTCCCTCCGGTCGGCGAGACGGGCGGCAGTCGGCTGATCAAGCGGCTGCGAAACTACTTCCTTACCGGCCTCGTCATCGCGGCGCCGATCTCGATCACGATCTACCTGACCTGGTCGCTGATCAAATGGATCGACGGCTGGGTGAAGCCGGTCATTCCGCTAGAATACAGCCCGGACGCCTATCTGCCGTTTTCCGTGCCCGGCTTCGGCGTGTTCGTCGCTGTGGTGGCGCTGACGCTGCTCGGTTTCCTGACGGCGAATTTCGTCGGCCGCTCGCTTGTCCGCTTCGGCGAGCAGCTGCTGAACCATACGCCGCTCGTGCGCAATCTCTACAGCGCGCTGAAGCAGTTGTTCGAAACGGTGCTGTCCGGCAAGGGCGGCAAGTCGTTCCAGAAGGCGGCGCTGTTCGAATTCCCGCGAAAGGGTGTGTGGTCGATCGTCTTCATCGCGACGGAGACCAAGGGCGAGATCCGCCAGCGGATCAGTGAGAATGGCGAGGAATGGGTCACCGTCTTCCTGCCGCCAACGCCGGCGCCGACGGCCGGCTTCATGATGTTTGTCCGGCGCTCCGAACTGATCGAGCTCAACTGATCGAACTCGACATGACGGTGGAAGAGGCGGCGAAGCTCGTCATTTCGGCCGGGCTCGTCGCCCCTGATTACGAGCCACCGGACCGCGTGCCGGTCGATCCGCCGGCTCCCGTGCTGACAAGGCGATCCGGCGGTTGATTGCAGAAACAAAGGAGGGCCCGGTCGATGACCGGGCCCTCCTTGTTTGGATCGCTCCGCGATCAGAAGCGGTAGTTGAGACCTGCGCGGACGATGCTGGCCGACACGTCGCCGCGGCTCGAGGCCTTGTCGCCGGCGCCGAAATCGAAGTCGAACGTCTTCGAGCCGAAGTCGGTGTAGAGGTATTCCGCCTTGACCGACCAGTTGCTGTGGGCGATCGCCCATTCCGCGCCGGCGCCAATGGCGTAGCCGACCATGGTCTTGCTGTTCGACTGCGAGAATTCCGGTCCGGTGAAGGCGCCGGGAACGCCGCCCTGGACGCTGAGGCCGGCCTTGGCCTGGCCGACGGCGAGACCGCCGGTGCCGTAGATCAGGACGTTGTCGATGGCGTAGCCGACGCGGGCGCGCAGCGTGCCGAACGACTGCAGCTCGGCCGAGGTCTGGTAGTAGGGGCCCTGCACCGATCCGAGAAAGCTGGACGAGGTTTTCAGGTCAGCGGCCTGATAATCGGCCTCCGCGCCGAACACCCAGCTGTCCACCTGGTAGTTGTAGCCGATCTGCGCGCCGCCGAGGATGCCGTCGACGCTGGACGAGCTGTCCGCGCCCGGGAAGGTCTGGGCGGGATTGAAGGTGCCCTGGCCGATGCCGACGAGCCGGCCGGTGGTGGTCATCGAGTTTTCGGTGGTGTCGATGTCGCCCCAGCCATAGCCGGCGTTGAGACCGATGTAGAAGCCGGTCCAGGAGAACGGGGCGGCCGCTGCCACCGGCGTCGCTGCCGGCTCATAGGTGAGGTCGGCGGCCAGCGCGGGCGAGGCGACGAGCAGCGTCGTGGCGAGCAGGGCGAGCTTGGAGGCGGTCATGGCGGGTTCCCAGCAATTGTGTGAACCAACCCTAGCGAAACTCATTCAAAATGCTGTTGCATCTGCGCAACTGAATCGCTGGCAATATCATATGGTTGACGAAATATTTCAGGCGACATGAGGCCGGGTCAGCCCTCGCCGGCCAGGCTCCGGCGGGCCTTGTCCAGCTCTTCGGCATAGCGCCGGAACAGATGCGCCTCTGTCAGCAGGCCGACGACGTGCCGGCTGGACGCGTCGTCGACGACGACCAGTTCTTCGCTCTCGGCCTCGTCGAACACCTTGGCCGCCGTCTGCGCGCTCATGTTCGGAAACAGCATCTTGTCGGGTTGTCGGCAGAAGGGATGGATCGTCGCGTCCTCGGCTTCGTCGGGCAGCGGCGTCGAATGGATCTCGGCCACCAGGATGATGCCGGCATAGCGCCCGCTCGTGTCGGTGACGATGACGCGCTGGGTCGAACCGAGCGGGAACAGGCTGCGGAAGGCGTCGACGGGCATGGTCGCGAGCACGCTGCGCACGTCGGTTCGCATCATCCGCCCGACGGTCAGGCCGCGCAACCAGCCGACGTCGATGGCGCTGCGGATCGTCTCGCCGCGCAGGTGCAGGCGCCAGGTTGAGAACGAATAGCCGAAGAATTCGCGCACGGTGATCGCCGAGAGGATCGAGGCGGCCAGCACGATGCCGGTGATGGCGAGGTCGCCGGTCGCCTCCAGCGCCAGGAAGGTCATGGTGAGCGGGCCGCCGACGATGCCGACGCCAAGCGCGCTCATGCCGACGATGGCGGCGGCGATGGGGTCGACCCCGGCCGAGGGCGCCAGCCAGGTCACCAGCATGGCGAACAGCTTGCCGACGATGACGCCGAGGAACAGCGAGGCGAAGAACATGCCGCCGCGAAAGCCGGATCCGAGCGAGATCGACACGCCGGCGATCTTGAGCGCAAGGACTGTCAGCAGCAGACCGACCGGCACGACCTCGACCAGGTTGAGGTGCATGGCGCCATGGCCGGCGGCGAGCACCTGCGGGCTGTAGAGGGCGAGCGCGCCGATGATGGCGCCGCCGACCGCCGGGCGAATGGCCCGGGGAAGACGGCTCTTCTGAAAGGCCAGTTCGACCAGCGTCACCAGCCGCATGATGCCGATGGCGGCGAAGCCGGCGACGACGCCCAGAACGAGATAGGGCGGATAGTCGGCCGCATGCATCGTCAGCGCGTTCGGCACCTCGATCGAGTAGGCCGCGGCGCCGAGGCCCTGCGCCACGAGGAACCCGGCGATCGAGGCGGTCATCACCGGCGCGATGTTCGCCACCGTATAGACGCCGATGATCAGCTCGAAGCCGTAGAAGGCGCCGGTCAGCGGCGCGCTGAAGGCAGCCGCGATGGCGCCGGCGGCGCCGCAGCCGACGACGGTGCGCAGGTCCGTGCGACGAAGGTGCAGCCGCTGGCCCAGGCGCGAGGCGATGGCGCTGCCGACCTGGGTATAGCCGGCCTCGAGGCCCACCGAGGCGCCGGAGCCGTTGGAGATGATGGCTTCCACTGCGACGCGCAGGCTGTCGCGTAGCGACATGCGTCCGCCGTGCAGCGCATTGGCCTCGATCGGGTCGACGATCTGGCGGGCGCGGCGGAAGAACAGAAGGTAGAGCGCGCCCAGCAGCAGGCCGCCGCCGGCCGTGGCGGCGGCGCGCCAGGGCGGAGAGATCATCGCCGAGGCGCTGAGATAGCCGTCCGGCGCGATATCGAACAGGAGGACGTGCAGCCATTGCGCCAGCCGGCTCATCACCGTCACCGCAATGCCCGCGAGGCTGCCGATCAGCGCCGCGACGATCAGCAGCGACGGTTCGCGCGTGCGGATCAGGGCGCGTGCGCGGCTCATGGCTCGTTCGGGGAGGGTGGAAAGTCCCATGTCCGTCGGGATTTCTCGGTGATGACGTCCGTTGATAGCCGCGCGCCCGTTGATACGCACGCTTGATGTCACAATCACGCTGCCAAACGGCTTCAGCCGGCCCGCAGCAGCTTGATCGCCTCGTCGCGACCGAAAAGATAGAGCAGCAGCTGCAATGCCTTGCCGCGCGGCGATTGCAGCGCGGGATCCTTCTCGACGATCAGGCGGGCATCGTCGCGGGCGATCTCCAGCAGGTTCGCATGGTGCTCGAAACGGGCGATCTTGAAGCCGGGCGCACCGGACTGTCGCGTGCCGAGCAACTCGCCTTCGCCGCGCAGGCGCAGGTCCTCCTCGGCGATGCGAAAGCCGTCCTCGGTGTCGCGCATGATGGCGAGCCGGTCATGCGCGACCTCGCCGAGCGGCCCCTTGTAGAGCAGCAGGCAGGTCGAGGCCTTCGAGCCGCGTCCGACGCGGCCGCGCAGCTGGTGCAACTGGGCGAGGCCGAAGCGCTCGGCGTGCTCGATCACCATGATGGTCGCGTCCGGCACGTCGACGCCGACCTCGATCACCGTGGTGGCGACGAGGATGCGGGTTTCGCCGCGCTGGAAGCGCTTCATCGCCTCGTCCTTCTCGGCCGCCTTCATCCGGCCATGGACGAGGCCGACGACGGGTCCGAGCGCGGCCTGCAGATCGACGAAGCGATCCTGCGCGGCGGCGGCGTCGACCTCTTCCGATTCCTCGACCAGCGGGCAGACCCAATAGGCCTTGGCGCCCTCGGCGATGGCGGCGCGGATGCGCTCCACCACCTGGTCGAGGCGCTCCAGCGGCACGGTGCGGGTTTCGATCGGCTGGCGGCCGGCCGGCTTGTCGGGCAGTTTCGACACGTCCATGTCGCCGAAGGCGGTCAGCACCAGCGTGCGCGGGATCGGCGTCGCCGTCATCACGAGGATGTCGGTGGCGGCGCCCTTGGCGGAAAGGGCGAGGCGCTGATGCACGCCGAAGCGGTGCTGCTCGTCGACGATCGCCAGCGCAAGGTCGCGGAACTCGACCCCGGCCTGGAACACGGCATGGGTGCCGACAACGAGATCGATGCAGCCGTCATCCAGTCCGGCGAGGATCTCGGCCCGCTCCTTGCCCTTCTCTCGGCCGGTGAGGATCGCCATGCGGATGCCGGCGGCATCGGCAAGCGGCTGCAGCGTCTTGGCGTGCTGGCGGGCCAGCAACTCGGTCGGGGCCATCAGCGCCGCCTGGCTGCCGGCTTCGATGACGATCGCCGCGGCCATCAGCCCGACCATGGTCTTGCCGGAGCCGACGTCGCCCTGCAGCAGCCGCAGCATCCGTTCGCCGGAGGCGAGATCCTTTTCGATATCGGCGATCGCCGCCTGCTGGCTGCCGGTGAGCGAAAAGGGCAGGGCGGCGGTGATGGCGCGGCGCATTCGTCCGTCGCCGACCCGCGCGCGTCCGGCGGCGCGGCGCAGATTGGCGCGCGTCAGCATCAGCGCCAGCTGGTTGGCGAGGAATTCGTCATAGGCGAGGCGGCTGATCGCCGGCCCCTCCGGCGCCAGCTCGGCCGGCGTCGCCGGCGTGTGCACGGTTTCGAGCGTCGGCTTGAAGGCGGCCCAGCGTTGGCGCGACATCAAGGTGGGGTCGAGCCATTCCGGCAGTTCGGGCAGGCTGTCGAGCGCCCCGCGCAAGGCGCGGCCAAGCGTCTTGCGCGCCAAGCCGGCGGTCATCGGATAGACCGGCTCGACCATCGGCAGCTGTTCGAACGCCTCGCGGTCGACGATATGGTCGGGATGGACCATTTGCGGCCGGCCGTTGAACCATTCGACCTTGCCGCTGACGAAACGCGTCTCGCCGACCGGCATGGTGCGTTCGAGGAAGCTGTTGTCGCTGCGGAAGAAGACGAGCGCGATCTCGCCCGTGTCGTCATGCGCCATGACCCGATAGGGCACGCGCCGGTTGCCGCGCGGCGCCGGCATGTGGCGGTCGATGCGGACTTCGAGCGTGACGATGGCGCCTTCCGGCGACAGCGCGATGCCGGGCTGGTTGCGGCGGTCGATCAGGCCGACGGGGATATGCAGCAGCAGGTCCGCGACGCGGGGCGGTTCCGGCGCGTCGCCGCCGACGAGCAGGCGCCCCATCGCCTCGCCGATCTTCGGGCCGACCCCGGCCAGGCTGGTGACGGGACGGAACAGCGGATTCAGGATTTCGGGACGCATCGCGGCATGATTCTCCTCGGCCGGGAGATTAGAACGTTCTGGCAACCTTTCGCCATGGCGGAGGGCAGGGTAGGAACAGCACAAATTGTGCGTGAGAGACCGATGAATCAGGAAGCAACCACCGGCGTCTATGGCAA
>JAFKJZ010000250.1 GCA_017305815.1 Hyphomicrobiales bacterium | reverse complement strand
GAATTCGCGATGTCCAAGGCCTCGGCTGAATGGATCCCGGGTCTTAGCTCGGGATGATGGCGGGCGTGAGCCTGCCGCCTGAATCAACGCCTCAGCCGTCCACCACAACCCTTTGATCCGACTCCCCCTTCCACGCGGAACTTTCCGCGAAGGAGACCGCATGACCCTTTCCACCGCGCCCGCGCTCGAAACGAAATTCGCCGCCGCCGACCTATCCGGCGTCGACGGCGAAGGCGTGTTTTCCGGCTATGCCAGCCTGTTCGGCACGGCCGATCTCTCCGGTGATCTCGTGCTGCCGGGCGCCTTTCGCGGCTCGATCGCCAAACGCGGCGCGGCCGGCATCCGCATGCTCTACCAGCACGATCCGGCCGAGCCGATCGGCGTCTGGATGGAGATCCGCGAGGACCCGCGCGGCCTTTTCGTGCGGGGCCGGCTGATGGCCGACGTGGCGCGCGGCCGCGAGGTGGCGAGCCTGATGCGGGCCGGCGCGCTCGATGGCCTCTCGATCGGCTTCAAGACCGTGAAGGCCCGCGCCGATCGCACGGCCGGCGTTCGCCGGCTGGTCGAAATCGACCTCTGGGAGATTTCGGTCGTCACCTTCCCGATGCAGCCCGACGCCCGGGTCTCGAGCGTCAAGGCCACCGGCCTCGCCGCGCGGATGCGCCGGGCCGCCCGCACCCTCTATCCGGCCCGCCTTTCCCCCAACCTGACAAGGACGACGCGATGACCGAGATTTCCCCTGCCGCCCCCGAAGCGAAGGCCGCCGAGAGCGGCGACGTTTCCGCCGCCTTCGACGATTTCATGCGCGCCTTCGAGGCGTTCAAGGACACCAATGACGAGCGGCTCGCCGAGATCGAGACCAAGCTTTCGGCCGATGTCGTCACCACCGACAAGCTCGACCGCATCAACAAGGCGCTGGACGAACTGACGCTGAAGGGTAGGCGCCCGCCGCTTTCGGCCGAGCGTGGCACGGCGCGGCCGTCCGAGCACAAGCAGGCCTTCGAAAGCTATGTCCGCGGCGGCGACGAGGAAGGCTTCCGCCGGCTGGAGCAGAAGGCGCTTTCGGCCGGCACCAATGCCGATGGCGGCTATCTCGTGCCGGTCGAGACGGAGACGGAGATCGGCAAACGACTTGCCGCGATCTCGCCGATCCGCGCCATCGCCGACGTCCGCCAGGTATCGAGCGGCACCTATCGCAAGCCCTTCATGACGGCTGGTCCGGCGGTCGGATGGGCCGGCGAGACGGATAGCCGCTCGCAGACCACGTCGCCCACCATCGCCGCGCTCGACTTCCCGGCGATGGAGCTCTACGCCATGCCGGCGGCAACCGCCGCGCTGCTCGACGACAGCGCCGTCAACATCGACGACTGGATCGCCGCCGAGGTGGAGAGCGCCTTCGCGGCTCAGGAAGGCACCGCCTTCGTCTCCGGCGACGGCACCAACAAGCCGAAGGGCTTCCTGGCCTACACCACGGCCGCCGAGGCGAGTTGGAGTTGGGGCAAGCTCGGCTATGTCGTGACCGGAACCTCCGCGGCGCTCCCCTCCAGCAATCCCTCCGACGTGCTGGTCGACCTGATCTACACGCTGAAGGCAGGCTACCGCGCCAATGCCCGCTTCGTGCTCAACCGCCGCACCCAGGCGACGGTCCGCAAGCTGAAGGACGCCGACGGCCACTATCTCTGGCAGCCGGCGGCCGTGGCGGGGGGCGAGGCGTCGCTGATGGGCTTCCCGGTGACGGAGGCCGAGGACATGCCCGACATCGCCGCCAATTCGCTGTCGCTCGCATTCGGCGATTTTCGCCGCGGCTATCTCGTCGTCGACCGCCTCGGCGTCCGCGTGCTGCGCGATCCCTATTCCGCCAAGCCCTACGTACTCTTCTACACGACCAAGCGCGTCGGCGGCGGCGTCCAGGATTTTGACGCGATCAAGCTGCTGAAGTTCGGCACGAGCTAGGTCTCTCTTGTCGCACACCCTCCGCCGTCATCCTCGCGAAGGCGAGGATCCATGCAGCCGGGTTTCGGCTCCCCCGAACCTCCCGACGGCACGGCTGAATGGATCCCGGATCGCCGCTTCGCTGCGTCCGGGATGACGGCGAGGGGGCATCAACAGCCGGCCCCGGTCCCCTCCCGCCGGAGCCGGCCCGGAGCGGCGCTCTGCTTTCGCGGGCGCCGCTCCAACCACACAAACACATTCCATCGCAAGGAGCGATCATGACCGCAGCGCTGATTTCCGCGCCGGCGACCGAGCCCGTGTCGCTGGCCGACGTGAAGGCGCATCTGCGCGTCGACGGCACGGGGGAGGACAGCCTGCTGCAGGCGGCGATCCTGGCGGCGCGCACCCATGTCGAGAGCGAGACGCGGCGCAAGCTGATCGCCCAGGGCTGGCGCCTCTATCTCGACGAATGGCCGTCCGGCCGGGCGATCGAGCTTCCCGTCGCGCCGCTGATCTCGGTCGAGAGCATCACGCTCTACGACATCGTCGGCGCCGCGCATGTCCTCGATCCCGACGACTACCGGGTCGATGCCGCCCGCCTGCCGCCGCGCATCGTCGCAAAACTCCGGCCGCAGGCCGCGCTCTATGACAACGGCATCGAGATCGACGTCACCGCCGGCTACGGCGTCTCCAGCCTTGCCGTTCCGGCAGCGCTCCGGCAGGCGATCCTGATGCTGGTGGCGCACTGGCATGAGCATCGCGGCGCGGTGGGCTTCGACCGCGCCGGCGACGTCGCGCCGCTCGGCTTCGAGGCGCTGATCGCGCCCCATCGGGTGCGCGCGCTGTGACCGGGTTTGACGCCGGCCAGCTTTCGAACCGCGTCACGCTGGAACGACCTGTGCGCAGCGGCGATGGCGCCGGCGGCGCAACCGTCGACTGGCAGGAAGTCGCGACGCTCTGGGCGCGGATCTAGCCGGTCGAGGCCGGCGAGCGCAACGCCGCCGACCGGCTCGCGACCCGCGTCACGCACCGGATCACCCTCCGCTTTCGCGGCGATGTCGAAGGCGGCATGCGGGTCGTGCATCGTGGACGGAAGCTTGCGGTCGCCGCCTGGCGCGACCCGGACGAAACGCGGCGCTTCCTTGTACTTGAAGCGGTGGAGGAACGGCCATGAACGCACGCGCCCTCACAGGACAGGCTCTGGCGGCCGCGCTCAGGAAGGCCGTCGATCCCGCTGTTTCCGAGGCGTTGCAGCGCAATGCCGAGCGGCTGCGGGTGGCGTTGGAGGAAGCCGACCTTTCACCTCTCCCTGAGGGAGAGGTCGGCCCGCAGGACCGGGTGAGGGGGGCAGTCTTCTCCGACGAGATCGCAACCCCTCACCCGCCGGCTTCGCCGTCGACCTTTCCCCAGGGGAGAGGTGAGGTGAGCGCTCGCTTTGGGCACTCACTCGACGTCGCAATCACAGGCTCAAACCTGTTCGCCCGAGAATTCGGCGCGCTCGATGCGGCGGCCGATCCCGTCATCGCCCCGGCCTTGAGCCGTCTCAAGAGGAGGTCGCGATGACGGCCGCGCTCGACTTGCAGAAGGCGCTCGTCGCCTGTCTTTTGGCCGATGCCGACCTCGTGGCTCTGGTGGCGGACCGCATCCATGACGGTGCGCCGCGTGGCCTCGCCTTTCCCTCGGTGACGCTGGGCGCCACCGGTCAGGCCGACTGGTCGAGCGGTGACGAGGCCGGCGGCGATATCCGTCTCGACCTGCATGTCTGGTCGCGGGCGATCGGCAAGCGCGAGGCCTGGACGATCATCGGCCATCTGATGCGGCTGCTGCACGATGCGGAACTTGTGCTCGCGGGCCACGCGCTGGTGTTGATCCGCGTCACCTATGCAGAGGTCCGCCTCGATCCCGATGGCATCACCGAGCATGGCGTGGTGCGCGTCGCCGCGCTGGTCGAGGATTAGGTTTTCCGCGCCAGCCAGTCGGGCCGGAGGATCGCCATCACCAGTTCGTCGTGATGCTCGCCGCCGACAAAGGCGCTGCCGCGCGAGATGCCTTCGGCCTGGAAACCGGCGGATTCATAGGCGCGCCGGGCGCGCAGATTATGCGGGAACAGGCCGAGCGACAGCCGGTGCGCCTGCGTCTCGCCGAAGACGCGATCGATCAGCCCGTGGAGCAGCGCCGTGCCATTGCCCCGGCCCGGCTCGGCGACGGCGATGCGCTTCAGCAGCGTCGAGCGCTCGGGCCCGTTCCAGTCGCGCAGCAGCGCGAAGCCGAGCGGTTGCGGTTCGCCGCCGTCATGCAGGGCGCGGGCGAGAAAATAGGCATAGCGCGGCTCGGTCATCGCCTCGGCGTGCTGCGCCGCTTCCCAGCGGCCGACGAGGCTTTCGAAGCCCGGCCGCCGCTCGGTCGCGACGATGAACGGGATGTCGCTTTCCGTGGCGCGGACGACTTCGATTTCGGGCATCGGCGGCCGGCTCCATGCGGGCGAAACAGGTTTGACGGATGAAAAGGGGATAGAGGATGACGGCGCAGAAGGGCAAGGACCTGCTCCTGAAGATCGACACCACCGGATCCGGCGATTTTTCCACCGTTGCCGGGATGCGGACGCGGCGCTTCGCGCTGAACGCCGAGACGGTCGACATCACCGATACGGATTCGGCCGGCCGCTGGCGCGAACTCTTGGCCGGCGCCGGCGTGCGCCGCGCCAGCGTCTCCGGCTCCGGCATTTTCCGCGATGCCGCGACGGACGCCGCCATCCGCACCCTGTTCTTCGATGGCGCGATCCGCGATTTCCAGCTGATCGTGCCGGATTTCGGCACGCTCGAAGGGCCTTTCCAGCTCACCGCGCTCGATTATGGCGGCGAGCATGACGGCGCCGTCACCTATGAACTCGCGCTGGAATCGGCCGGCCCGGTCACCTTCGCGGCGGCTTCGTGATGGCGAACCGGCATCGCGGTGAGATCGAGGCCGAGCTCGACGGCCGGCCGCATGTGCTCTGCCTGACGCTCGGCGCGCTGGCGGAACTGGAATCGGCCTTCGGTGCCGAGGACCTTTCGGCACTGGCCGCGCGCTTCGGCGAGGGGCGGCTTTCGGCCCGCGACGCGATCCGCATTCTTGGCGCGGGGCTCCGTGGCGCCGGCGCCGTGATCGACGACCACCAGGTCGCGGCGATGCGGACGCCGCATGGCGCGGCGGGGTTCGCGGCCATCGTCTCCGAACTGCTCGGCGCGACCTTTGGCGGGGGCGGCGGGTGAGTCCGGGTGGTCGCGACGAAGTAGACAAGAAAGACCCTCACCCCAGCCCTCTCC
>JAFKJZ010000249.1 GCA_017305815.1 Hyphomicrobiales bacterium | reverse complement strand
TAGCCGCCGCCATAGAGCATCATCTGCGCTGACGACTTGGCGTCGAACATCGGCAGGCGGAAGCCGGCCTCGCCATCGATGCCGCGCATCGCCTGTTCCTGGCCGGCGCGGAAAACCAGCCGGCCCGCCTCGATCAGCGCGGCATTGGCGTCGGCGGCCGAGCCGTACTTGTCGCCGAAGGGCAGGTAGCCGTTCAGGCGGAACACCATGTCGCGCGAGATCAGCTCGGCGCCGGCGGAGATCTGGTGGAACTCGTTCTTCCTGTCGGTGCGGAGATAGTCGTAGTAGCCATAGGCGCCGACGGTCCAGACGCCGTCCAGCTTCATCCGCCAGCCGAGGCCGGCGGAGAGCTGGTCCATCTGGTCGTTGTTCATGTGGCCGCGGATGTCGCCGAAGCCGATGGAGCGATCGCCGAAGCCGAACGGCAGGAAGATGTCGAAGCCGCCGATGGCGCCATTTTCCTGGCCGCCGCCCAGCGTGACTTCGACGGTCGGTCCAACCGCGTCGGCCTTGGCGGAGGCCGTGATGGCAAGGGTCGAGGCGGCGCAGAGCAGCGCGGCGATGGCGGAGGATCGCATGGTTGCAGGTCCCGGTTCTGGAATGCGCCGGGATTTGAAACAAAACGCCCGGCAATGACTGCCGGGCGGTATAGGGTTGAATCAAGTTATTGAAAACATTTATGTTTTCGATCTTGACTAATGTAAAAGTAGCATTCCGTTACGCAATGCCTGCGGCCGCCTTGAAGGCCGCGACCAGCTTGCTCGCGCGCTCGCCGATATCGGCCGCCGTCATGCCCGGCTTGTAGATGTTCGAGCCGATGCCGAAGCCGGCGCAGCCGGCCTGCAGGTAATCGCCGAAATTGTTCTCGTTGGCTCCGCCGACCGCGAGCACCGGCACATGCTTGGGCAGCACCGCCTTCATGGCCTTGATGCCGGACGCGCCGATCAGCTCGGCCGGGAAGAACTTCAGGGCGTCGGCGCCGGCGGCAAGCGCCGCGAAGGCCTCGGTCGGGGTGAAGACGCCCGGATAGGAGTCCATCCGGAGCGCCTTGGTCTTGCGGATCACGGCGGCGTCGGCATTGGGCGATACGATGATCTCGCCGCCGACATCCTTGACCGCCGCGACCTGCTCCTCGGTCAGCACCGTGCCGGCGCCGACCTTGGCGAGGCCGGCCGAACGCTTCGCCATCTTCTCGATCGAGACGAACGGATCGGGCGAGTTGAGCGGCACCTCGATCAGCGTGATCCCGGCCGAGGTCAGCGCGTCGAAGGCGGCGTCCGCTTCGGCGGGCGTGATGCCGCGCAGGATGGCGACGATGGGAAGATGGGAGCCGAACAGGGGATGGGTCATGATCCGAATCTCAAAGGAGGCCGTTGGCGCGGGCGAGGCGGACGAGGCCGCGGCGGACGAGGGCGGAGCCGTCGCGCGTGTCGGCCGGGTGGCCGGCGACCGCAAAGGCGGCGTGATAGGAGCGGGCGAGCGTACGCGAGCCGATGATGCGGATCGGCCGGTCGGCGTCGAGCAGGCCGATCTGGCGGGCGGCAGCGATCTCGCCGCCGATGACCAGGCCCGACAGATAGGCGAGGTTGTCGTCGCCGGAAACGCCGTCCAGCAGCTGGCGGACGCGGACGGAGAAGATGGCGCCGAGGAAGGGCAGACCCTCCGCGATAGTGCGCTTCACGGCGAGGGCGAAATGCGGCGAGCCGGCGATGTCGTCGGCATCCTCCGCCACCGAGTGGCGCAGGAACGACTTGCGCGCCAGCAGATCGAACATCTCGCCGGTGAGGAAGGTCTGGAAGGTGGTGATCTGTCCGTTCGCGATGGCGGCCCACTTGGAATGGGTGCCAGGCAGGATGGCGATGCCCTCGAAATCGGGCTCCTCTTCCATCAGGCCGACCAGCTGCGTTTCCTCGCCGCGGATGACGTCGCCGTCGCGCGCTTCCGACCGGAGCACCAGGCCTGGCACGATCGCCATCGGCCGATGGTCGGAGGTCTGGAACTTCAGCAGCCCCCCGGCCAGCGCATCCGGCGAGGTGGGGACGTTGACATAGGCGGCCTCGTGCCAACCCTGTCGGCTGCCTACCATGCCGGCCATGATCGCCGGCAGCTTCGGCCAGCTGGCGACGAGCGTCTCGAAGGCTTCCTCGTGGCCGGCGCCGCCGAGCGCGCCGATGCCGTCCGCGCTGTCGGCCTCGGCCAGCAGGGCGCCGTCGCGATCGAGCAGCATGGCGCGGCAGCGCGTCGTGCCCCAGTCAACGGCGATGAGAGCGGCGTCGGCAAAGCGATCGGAGGGCATCTTTCGGTCCGTAGGTTCTAAATCGGGTAAGAATGGAACGGTTGTTCGCGGATCGGGGCGTCGTGTCAAGGCGACAGCAGGCCGCTAGCCGTCCGATCGGTAGCTGCGCAGGGTGAGGGCGCGTGCCTTGAACAGGTCGGCGTCCTGCGCGGCGAGGCTCGCCGCGAGGTTGGCGCCCTGCGCCCGGGTCCGGGATGTCGCCTGGAAGCGGCGTTCGGCCGCGACATAGGCTTCCCACTGCTTTTGCGCGCCGCGCAGGATGCCGCGCGAGCGGGCGTCGAGGGTCGCCGCCAGCGCGAAATAGGCGCTCGTCATTTCTTTTTCCCAGGCGCCGCGAGCGCTGGTGAAGCAGGCGGCCTTGCCGACCGTTTCGCCGGCTTCCGGCGTGGCGAGGCACGAGGCAAGCGCCGCGTCGATCGGGTCGGCGGCGCTTTCCAGCGCCACGGCCGGGGTCGAAAGGATGCCTGCCGCCATCAGCAGCAGGCCAGCCAGACTCGGACGCATGCGTTCCGCTCCATTCCACCAGGCAAATCAACCAACCGGATTTCGTCCCGAACCGGTGGCGCGGTCAATCCCGCGGGGCCGGTCCCGTGGATGCGCGGACGACGAGGTCGACCGGCCAGAGTTCGTGGATGCTGGCAGGCGAGCGGCCTTCGACGATGAGTTCCATCAGGAGTTCCGCCACCCGCGTTCCGGCGGCGCGGATCGACGAGCGTGTCGTCGACATGGTCGGCACCATGGCGTCCGGGTTGAGGAAGGGGATCACGTCGTCATGCGCGATCATCGAGATGTCACGGCCAAGCTCGAGCCCTGCCGAACGGATGGCGCGCAGGGCACCGAGCGACATCATCATCGAGGAGACGAGCAGGGCGGTCGGGCGCGGCCGCTGCGCCAGGAAGCGCGCCGTGATGCGGTAGCCCGTCTCGTCCGACATGATGCCTTCCGCCACCAGGTTCTCGTCGACCTCGACGCCATGGGCGGCAAGCGCCCGACGGAAGCCGCGGTCGCGGTCGAGCGCGAAATTGTGGCGGGTCTCGCCGTTGATCAGGCCGATGCGGCGATGGCCGAGGTCGAGCAGGTGCTTGGCCGCGTGCCGGAAGGCGCCTTCGTTGTCGATGTCGAGCCAGGCATAGTCGAGCGGGCTGTTCGTCCGGCCATGCACGACGAAGGGCAGGCCCAGCTCGTTCAGCAGCGCGACGCGCGGATCGTCGACGGTCGGGCTGGACACGATGACGGCGTCGACGCGCGAACTGATCGCCATGCGCCGGTAGGTCGCCATCTCGTCGCCGGCCTTGGACGGCGACAGCACGATATCGATCTCGTCCTTCATCAGCCTTTCGCCGAGGCCGGCCTGGAATTCGATATAGTGCGGATCGAGCAGCATGTTGCGGTCGGTCGGCAGCACGATGCCGATGGCGCCGGCCCGGCCGGTGGCGAGACGGCGGGCGCTGGCGTTGGGGCGGTAGTCATAGCGGCGCGCCGCGTCGAGCACGCGCTGCCGCGTCTCCTCGTTGACCTCGGGATAGCCGTTCAGCGCGCGACTCACGGTCGTCTGCGACAGGCCGAGATGCAGCGCCAGTTCCTTAAGTCTCATCAGAAAAATCATCCTCCCCGAAGGGCATTCAAAGCGCTTTCAATCCACGGCGCAAGCGGGCTGGCGGGTTGCGGAGGGCGTTCGTGTTCGATGCTGCGATGCACCATCGGTGTCCTATTCCAGAAAACTGCAATAAATCAACTAAGTGCTATGTTTTATCATATGAATTTTGAACCGATTTCTGTTGCGGCGCACGGTGGCAGGCGGCCGTCGCGGGGTTGACAGGGGCGTTTGTTGCCGCTTTGAATGACCTCAAAGCGCTTTGAGGAAAGCGGGGTCGTCGGCCTTTGCCGAGGCGCTTAGGGGGAGAAGGGGTGGCGCGCCGGGGGTGATGGACACCTGCGGTCGCGACGGCTTCGAGGCTCCTGTCACGGAATGTCTCTCAGGGAGGTTCTTACAAATGAAGTTGCGCTCCGCGCTTATGGCTTTCGGCGCCGGCATCGTCCTCATGGGCAATGTCGCCAACGCCGCCAATCTGTCGATCGTGTCGGGTGACACCGGCAACGGCCTCGCCGTGCTGCGCGAGCAGCTCGACATCTTCGAGAAGAACACCGGCAACAAGGTCACGATCGTGCCGATGCCGTCCTCGACGAGCGACCAGTTCGGTCAGTACAAGCTGTGGCTTGCGGCTGGCAACTCGGACATCGACGTCTACCAGACCGACGTCATCTGGGCGCCGCAGCTGTCGGACCAGCTGCTCGACCTGACCGACGCCACCAAGGACGTGGTCGGCGCGCATTTCCCGTCGATCATCGAATCGCAGACCGTGAACGGCAAGCTCGTCGCGCTGCCGATCTTCACCGACGCGCCGGCGCTCTATTACCGCAAGGACCTGCTCGAGAAGTACGGCAAGCAGCCGCCGAAGACCTGGGACGAGCTCGCGGCGACCGCGAAGGAGATTCAGGACAAGGAGCGCGAGGCCGGCAACAAGGACATCTGGGGCTTTGTCTGGCAGGGCAACTCCTATGAGGGCCTGACCTGCAACGCGCTCGAGTGGGTCAAGTCGAACGGCGGCGGCCAGATCATCGAGGCCGACGGCGAGATCTCGATCAACAACCCGCAGGCAGCGGCTGCCATCGACCGCGCCAAGGGCTGGGTCAACACCATCTCCCCGCCGGGCGTGCTCGCCTACCAGGAAGAGGAAGCCCGCGGCGTCTGGCAGACCGGCAATGCCGTCTTCATGCGCAACTGGCCCTACGCCTACGGTCTCGGCAATTGCGCCGACTCGGCCGTGAAGGACAAGTTCGACGTCGTGCCACTGCCGGCCGGCTCGGGTGAGGGCGACAAGTCCGCCGCCACGCTGGGCGGCTGGAACCTGGCCGTCTCGAAGTACACGACGAACCCGAAGGAAGCGATCGA
>JAFKJZ010000248.1 GCA_017305815.1 Hyphomicrobiales bacterium | reverse complement strand
GGAAAGCTGTTCATCGGCGGTCGCTGGAATGCAGGCGCCGGTGCGCGCATCGCCGTGACGAATCCGGCGACCGGCGAGGTCATCGGCGAGATCGCCGCGTCGACCGCGGACGAGATCAACAAGGCCGTCGCGGCGGCGCGGGCCGCGTTCCGCGGCTGGGCCGATTTGCCGGCCAAGGCGCGCTCCGCCGCGCTGCACCGGCTGGGAGATGCGATCGCCGCCGATGCCGACCGCATGGCGCGGATCATGACGATGGAGCAGGGCAAGCCGCTCAACGAGGCGCGCGGCGAGATCCTGAAGCTGGCCGAGGCCTGCCATTTCTACGCCGAGGAGGCGGTGCGCGTGCATGGCGAGATCGTGCCGGGAGACACCACCGATCACCACAGCCTCGTCCTCCGCGAGCCGATCGGCGTCGTCGGCGCGATCACGCCGTGGAACTATCCGGCAGAGCTGGTCGGCTGGAAGCTGTGCGCGTCGCTCGCCGCCGGCTGCACCATCGTCATCAAGCCGGCCGATCTGACGCCGTTCACGGCGCTGGCGATCGCAGAGAAGGTCGAGGAAGCCAAGATCCCGGCCGGCGTCGTCAATGTCGTCACCGGGCCGGGTTCGGTCGTCGGCCAGGCGCTGGTCGAACATCCCGGCGTCGACAAGATCGCCTTCACCGGATCGAGCGGCGTCGGCCTGCGGATCCAGCAGTCCGCCACAACCGTCAAGCGGATGTCGCTGGAACTCGGCGGCAATTGCCCGATGATCGTGACCGAATCCGCCGATCTCGACGCGGCGGTGAAGGGCGCGGTGCGGCGATCGTTCCGCAACATGGGCCAGATCTGCATCGCGATTAACCGCGTCTATGTCGCCCGCCCGATCTACGAGGCGTTCCTCGCCAAGGTGAAGGTGGCGGCGGAGAAGCTGACCATCGGCAACGGCCTCGACAGGCCGGATGCCGATCTCGGCGCCATGGCCTCGGCCGAGCCGCTCGCCAAGACGAAGGACCATCTCGCCGATGCGCTCGCCAGGGGCGCGCGGCTGGTGACCGGCGGCGTGGCGCCGGAAGGCGACGAATTCTCGCGCGGCCACTTCTTCCGTCCGACCGTGGTCGCCGACTGCACGCACGACATGAAGGTGATGAGCGAGGAGACGTTCGGGCCGCTGCTCGGCGTCGCCCCCTATGACGGCCTCGACGAGGCGATCGCCCGCGCCAACGACACGCCCTACGGGCTTGCCTCCTATGTCTACGCCAAGGGCCTGGACGAGGTGCGCTACCTGACCACCCGGCTCGACTATGGCAATGTCGCCGTCAACAATGTCGATGCCGGCGTCATGAACGCGCCCTATGGCGGCCGCAAGCAGAGCGGCGTCGGCTATGAGCACGGCCGCGAGGGCATGCTCGAATATTTCAACTTCAAGCACGTCCGCATCCGCCATGACGAGCCCGAGGGGCGATAGGCGATGACGACGGCGCTTCTTGGCATCGATATCGGCACGTCCGGCTGCAAGGCGCTCCTGATCGACGCCGACGGCTCGGTGCTGGCCAGTTCGACGGCGACCTACGGCCTGTCGCAGCCGCGTCCCGGCTGGACCGAGCAGGATCCGGCGCTCTGGATCGAGGGTGCCCGCCAGTCGGTCGCCAGCGTGCTCGCCGAGCGGCGCGGCGTCGAGATCGCGGGCATCGGCCTGTCCGGCCAGATGCACGGCCTGACGCCGCTCGACGAGGCGCATCGCGTGCTGCGGCCGGCGCTGCTCTGGAACGACCAGCGCAACGGCGCCGAATGCGACGAGATCACGGAGAAGGCGGGCGGCCTCGAGGCGCTGCTCGGTTTCACCAACAACCGCATGCTGGTCGGCTATACCGGCGGCAAGATCCTCTGGATGCGCCATCATGAGCCGGAGCTTTATGCGAAGCTCCGCCATGTCGTGAACCCGAAGGACTATCTGCGTCTCGTGCTGACCGGCGAGCTCGCCACCGAGGTATCGGATGCTTCCGGCACCGGCCTGTTCGACGTCCGCAGGCGGGCCTGGTCCGCGCCGCTGCTCGACCGGCTCGACATCGACCCGGCGCTGCTGCCGGCCTGCCATGAATCGCAGGTGGTCACCGGGCGGGTGAACCAGTCGGGCGCGGCGCTGTTCGGCCTGCCGGAAGGCATTCCCGTGGTCGGCGGTGGCGGCGACAGCGTCATCCAGACGCTCGGTTCCGGCGTGATGATGCCGGGCGAGCTGCAGACGACCATCGGCACGGCCGGCATCGTCGCCAGCGCGCTCGAAGCGCCGGAGGACAACCCCGACGGCCGGCTGCAGGTGTTCTGCAATGTCGCGCCGGATAGCTGGCACTGCATGGGCGTCTCGCTCAATGCCGGCGGCGCGATGTCGTGGTTCCGCGATGCGATGGGTTCGCTCGGGCAGGGGGCGGAAAAGCCCTCCTTCGACGAGATCGTTGCGCGGGCGGCGGCGCGCCCCGCCGGCGCGAAGGGCCTGTTCTTCCTGCCCTATCTCTATGGTGAGCGCTGCCCGCATCCGGACCCGATCGCGCGCGGTGCCTTTGTCGGCCTGACCGCCCGGCATGATGGCGGCGACATGGCGCGCAGTGTCATGGAGGGCGTCACCCATGCGCTCCGAGACATTCATGGCCTGATGCAGCGGATCGGCATGCAGCATAGCGTCATCAAGGCGTCGGGCGGCGGCGCCCGCTCGGCGCTGTGGCGGCAGATGCAGGCCGACCTGTTCGACTGCGAGGTGGTCACCACCGAGGGCGCGGCCGAGGGGGGCGCGTTCGGCGCGGCGCTGGTCGCCGGCGTCGGCACCGGCATCTGGCCCGACGCGAAGACGGCGGCGGCGCTCTGCCGGCCGCTGACGCGCCAGCTTCCCGACCGCGAAACCGGCGACACGCTGCGCCGGGCCTTCGCCATCTTCGAAGGCCTCTATCCGGCATTGTCGCAGAGCTTCGCGGCGATCGCCGAGGCGAGGCTCTACGCGTGACTGAGAGACTGACATGACCAAGCCGCTCGCCACCTACGGGGCGCTTATCTTCGACCTCGACGGCACGCTGATCGACAGTGCGCCGGACATCGCCGCGGCGGTCAACGCCTATCTGCGCTCGCGCGGCTGGCCGGAGCAGGAGACGGAATTCGTCGAGCGCTTCATCGGCAATGGCCCGCGCCGGCTGCTGCTCGACATGCTCACCGAGCTCGGCCTGCCGAGCGACGACGCGACCATCCGCGCCGCGCACGCCGCCTATCTCGCCCATTACGGCGAGGCGCCGGCCCGGCTGACGAAGTTCTACAGCCATGTCCGCGAGGACCTGGCTGCGCTGAAGCAGGCCGGATTCCGGCTCGGCATCTGCACCAACAAGCCGCATGCGCTGACGCTTCGCGTGCTCGACCTGCTCGGCATCGCGCCGCTGTTCGACGCCGTACTCGGCGCCGATGCGGTGCCGGCCTGCAAGCCGGACCCGGGCCACCTGCTGGCGGTGGCGAAGCGGATGCAGCTTGCCGATGGCGGCTGGGCCTATGTCGGCGACACGGGGGTCGATCAGGCGACGGCCGTCGCCGCGAACGCTGCGTTCTTCGTCGTTCCCTGGGGCGGCGGCAAGCTGGTTTCGACGGAGCCCGGGCAGCGACTGGAACGGCTGCTCGATCTCATGGCCTATAGGCCGGTCCAACAGGCGATCTGAGGGAGCCCCGATGTCGACCAACAGCCTGCTGCAGCGCATCCTCCAGGAGCACGACCGGATGGGCCCGGCCGAGCAGCGGCTCGGCGATTTCGTCAAGGCGCATCCGGGCCAGGTCATCCACATGAGCATGGCGCGGCTGTCGCAGGAATGCGACGTCAGCGACCCGACCGTGATGCGCTTCTGCCGGCGCTTCGGCTTCGAAGGCTACCAGGATTTCAAGCTCAACCTGGCGCAGAGCCTCGTGCCGTCGGCGCCGTTCGCCTATGAGCAGATCGTGCCGGGCGACTCGATCGAGAACATCGTCCGCAAGACGGCGCGCAATTCGCTGAACGCGATCCAGCGCGCGCTGGAGGACCTGCTGCCGGCGCAGATCGAGGAAGGCGCCAAGCTGCTGCAGGCGGCGAGTTGGGTCGGCATCTATGCGACCGGCATTTCCGAGGTGACGGCGGTGGACGCCGAGCACAAGTTCCAGCGCCTCGGCATGCGCTGCGCCGCCGTCATGGGCCGCACCAAGCAGTGGCTGCACGCGGAAGCCTCGCGGCCCAACGAGGTGGCGCTGATCTTCTCGCAGTCCGGCCATACCAAGCAGATGATCGAGCTCGCCATCGCGGCCCGCACCGGCGGCGCCCGCGTCGTCTCGATCACGGCAGCGGAAAGCCCGCTAGCGCGCGTCTCCGACGTGCTGATCGCCGTGACGCCCTATGACCGCACCGAGTTGCTGACGCCGCTCGCCTCGCGGCTCAACCATCACCTGGTGATCAACATGCTGGTCACCTCCATCGCCGTGACCAGCGGCAGCGAATTCCCGGATCAGCTTCCGGCGCTCGATTCCTGGCAGACCGACAAGATCTGAGCCGGGCCGCCGGCGCGCCGCACCGATAGATTTCATACCGAGGACAGGACATGACCGCACAGGATGAGGCCAAGAAGGTTGCCGGCCGCAAGGTGATCGAGGAATTCGTGCGCGACGGCATGAAGCTCGGACTCGGCTCCGGCACGACGTCGCACTTCTTCGTGCGCGAGCTCGGCAAGCATGTCGCCGCCGGCCTCAAGGTGACCTGCACGACCACGTCGCGCGCCACCAACGACGTCGCCCGCGAAGTCGGCATCAAGATCACCGACCCGAACGACATCGGCGAGCTCGACCTGACCGTCGACGGTCCCGACGAGATCGACCGCCAGTTCCGCATGATCAAGGGCGGCGGCGCCTGCCTGCTCTGGGAGAAGATCGTCGCCCATGCCTCGAAGCGGATGATCACCATCTGCGACGAGACCAAGATCGTCGACCAGCTCGGCGGCTTCCCGCTGCCGGTCGAGGTGGTGCAGTTCGCCTGGAAGCAGACCGAGCGCATGGTGTCGCGGCTGCTCGCCGAGCACGGCATCGCCGACGTCGTGATCGTGCGGCGGATGCGCGACGGCCAGCCGGTCGTCACCGACAGCGGGAACTTCATCCTCGACTGCCGCTGCGCCGCGATTCCCGAGCCGGAGCGGCTGGAGATCGAGCTGAACCAGATTCCCGGCGTCGTCGAGAACGGCCTGTTCACGCGGGAATCGCAGGGCATGGTCGTCGGCTGCTTCGACGGC
>JAFKJZ010000247.1 GCA_017305815.1 Hyphomicrobiales bacterium | reverse complement strand
GACCTCGCCCGTCTGCTGCATCGCAAGCCGTCGCAGCTTTCCGGCGGCCAGCGGCAGCGCGTCGCCCTTGGCCGCGCCATCATCCGCGAGCCCAAACTCTTCCTGATGGACGAGCCGCTCTCCAATCTCGACGCCAAGCTGCGCGTGCAGACCCGCGCCGAGATCACGCGGCTGCAGCGCTCGCTCGGCATCACGACGATCTATGTCACGCACGACCAGACCGAGGCGATGACGATGGGCAACAAGATCGTCGTCATGAATGGCGGCCGCATCCAGCAGGCCGACACGCCGCAGCAGCTCTACCAGCACCCGGCCAATACCTTCGTGGCGCAGTTCATCGGCACGCCGCCGATGAACCTGCTGCGCTGCCGGCTCGTTCCCGACAATGGCGCCATCGTCGCGCGCGGCGCCGGCGTCAACATCGCCGTCCCGCTCGAGAGCCTGACCGTGCTGCGCTCCAGGATCGCCGACCAGGAGTTCCTGATCGGCTTCCGCCCAGAGGACATCGTCATGGACGCCGGAGCGGCGGCAAATGGCGTCACCGGCACGGCCGACGTCATCGAAGGGCTGGGGCATGAATCGCTGGTGAGCGTCAAGGAAGGCGAGAACGCCTTCATCGCCCGCATGTCGCCGGAGAACGCCGCGCCGATCCGGCTCGGCGACCGGCTCTCCTTCTCCGTCAATCCGGAACGCCTCCGCTACTTCTCCGCCGAAACCGGCGCGGCGATCCGCGTTCCCTAGCTCCTGCCTTTCACGCGCTCAAAGAGGGATGAGACCATGAAGACATTGATCACGGGGGCCTCCGGACGGGTTGGCCGACAGATGGTGGCGAGCCGACAGGCGCTGGGCGACAGCGTGCGCGCCCTGGTGCTGCCGGGCGATCCGGGCCTCCACAGCCTGAAGGAGGCCGGCGTCGAGGTGATCGTCGGCTCGCTCACCGACAAGGAAGCGGTCGAGCAGGCCGTCGCCGGCGTCGACATTGTCGTGCATCTCGCCGCCGCCATGCTCTGGGAACAGGGCGCCGACCGCGAATTGTTCCAGCAGAACATCGCCGGCACGTTCAACCTGTTCGACGCCGTCGTCTCGCAGAAGGTCAAGCTGCAGCGCTTCTTCATCGCCTCGAGCGACGAGGTCTATCCGTCGCTGAAGGCGCTCTATTCGCCGATCGACGAGCGCCATCCGCAGAACCCCTACAGCTTCTACGGCCTGACCAAGGAAATCGACGAGCGCATGGCGCTCTACTACCACCGCTCGCACGGCGTGCCCGTCACCATCGCCCGCTTCGCGCTGATCGCGCGGTCGGAGGAGATCAAGCGGCCGAGCGGCTGGTCGGGCCGCTTCCTGTTCGTCGAGCCGATGCGCAACCTGTTCACCGCGCTCGGACGTCCCGACGCGGTTGCGGCGCTCGACGCGGCCAAGACCGGACCGGAAGACACGCTGCTGCTCGCGCTCGACGAGGACGGCATTCCCTACGAGTTCCATTTCTGCGACGTCATCGACCTGGTCGGCGGCATCAACCTGATGCTGAGCGACGTCTCCGCCGTCGGCGAGATCTTCAACCTGAGCGGCCCGAGCCCGTTCTCCTACAAGGTCGCGGTCGAGACGCTGCACAAGACCTTCGGCTTCCCCTATGTCGAGGTCCGGATCCCCGGTCCGGCCATCCGCGCCAGCCACGAAATCGCCAAGGCGAAATCGATCCTCGGCTACCGCCCGGTCTACGACATCCAGAAGATCATCGAAGAGGCCGCCAAGGCCTGATCCGCTTCCTACAGGCCGGCCGCCTGGCGGCGGCCGGCCCCGCCAATCATCCCATTCGAGACGATGCCATGACAGATGACCACGCCCCCCGCCGTTCCGGCATCGCCACCTATCCGAGCCTGAAGGGCCGCGTCGCGCTGGTCACCGGCGGCGGCAGCGGCATCGGCGCCACCATCGTCCGCCGCTTCGCCGAACAGGGCTGCCGCGTCGCCTTCTTCGACATCGCCGAGGAAGCCTCGGAGGCGCTGATCGCGGCGCTTGCGAAGGTCGGCCTCACCGCCCATTTCGAGAAGGTCGACATCACCAAGGTCGACGAAATCCAGGCGGCGATCGGCCGCGTGCGGCAGGCGCTCGGCCCGATCACCATCCTCGTCAACAACGCCGCCAATGACGAGCGCCACAAGCTCGACGACGTAACGTCGGAATACTGGGACTGGGCGGTCAGCGTGAACCTGAAGCACCAGTTCTTCTGCGCACAGGCCGTGCACAAAGACATGGCCGCCGCCGGCGGCGGCGCCATCATCAACATGAGCTCGATTTCCTACCTGATGGGCGCCGCCGACAACGACGCCTATCTGAGCGCCAAATCCGCAGTCATCGGCCTGACGCGCGGTCTGGCGCGCGAGCTCGGACCGGAGAACATCCGCGTCAATTCCGTGCTGCCCGGCTGGATCATCACCGAACGGCAGCGTCGCCTCTGGCTCAACGCCGATGGCGAAAAGCGCATCCTGGAGCGGCAGTGCCTGAAGCGGCAGCTCGACGCCGACGACATCGCCCGGCCGGTGCTGTTCCTCGCCTCGGACGAGGCCGGCGCCTGCACCAACCAGAGCTTCATTGTCGACGGCGGCTGGGTCTGACGTCTGTAGCGGCTCTCAAAATGAAAACGGACCCGAACGGGTCCGTTTTGCTTTGCGAAGGGATCAGGCCTAGGGCAGCGCCGGGATGAGGCCCTCGGCCTCGAGCGTGCTCCAGAGCTCTTCCGGAATGTCGCGCTCGAACCACTCGACATTGCCCTTCACCTGCGCCGCCGTCTTGGCGCCGATGACGACGACGGTCGCCGCCGGATGGCGCAGCGGATATTGGATCGCGGCGGCCGGCAGCGGCACGTCGAAGCGGCGGCACACGGCCTCGAGCTTCTCCACCTTCGCCAGGACCTCGGCCGGCGCGTCGACATAGTTGAACTTCTTGCGGCCCGAGGTCGACGCCAGGATGCCGGAATTGAACACGCCGCCAATGACCAGATCGACCTCGTGCTTCTGCGCCAGCGGCAGGAAGGTCTCGGCCGCGTCGCCGTCGAGCAGCGTATAGCGGCCGGCGAGCAGGCAGACGTCGAGATCGGCCTCCTGCATGGCGTCGCCGATGACCTGCCATTCGTTGACGCCGAGGCCGAAGCCGGCGATCAGCCCGGCCGCCTTCAGCTCGGCCAGCGCCTTGAAGCCGCCGCCCTTGGTCAGCGCGCCCCAATGGTGATCATGCAGTTCGCCATGGGTGACGCGGCCGATGTCGTGCAGGAACAGGATGTCGAGACGACCGAGACCGGTGCGCTGGCGGCTGTCGTCATAGGAGCGCAGGATCGCGTCATAGGAATAGTCGAACACCTCGCGGAACGGCAGGCCGTTGCTCCAGCCCGAGTCGAACTCGTTCTTCGGCGCTTCCGGCGGCAGGACGCGGCCCGGACGCTCGAAGCTCATCAGCCGGCCGACCTTGGTCGAGACATGGAAGGAATCGGCGTCCTGCTCGCGCAGGAAATGGCCCATCAGGTGCTCGGCACGGCCAAGACCATACATCGGCGCGCTGTCGAAATAGCGCAGCCCGGCATCCCAGGCGGCCTGCATCGCGCCCTCGGCGTCGGCCAGCGCGACCGGCGCATAGAGGCCGCCGAACGGAGCGGTGCCAAGGCCGAGCAGGGTCAGGTCGATGTTGGAGCGCTTGAGGTGCTTCTTGTCTGAGGCTTTCATGGATCACTCGTCCGGTGTCAGAGGTGGCGCGGTCTTGTTGGCGCAAGTCGTGCGGCCGTGAGTCCGGGACGAGCCCCCGAAGCAGGCCGACGCCTGCGATCCGGGGAACCGTCCCGACGATCTGGCGCAAGCGAATCAGTCAAGCTGAGCGCCGCGTCCCTGAGAAGGGACGCGAGAACGGGCAGGCCGACAAGTCCGCCATCCCGTTCAGGCGCGATATTTTAGACATCAGCCGGTCATGCGACCACCTGACGACGGTGGTTTCCCGCCGCAACCCGAACGGCCGCAGCGGGAACCTTCGTCAGCGAGCGGCCCAGAGCAGGCCGCGCCGCATGATCGTGTTCATTTCCGGCACCTGGAACTCGCTCGCGACATGGCCGAGCGACGAATAGAACACGCGTCCCTTGCCATGCCTGCGCTTCCAGACCACCGGCATGACGACGCCATCGATCCAGTAGGCGTGATCGCCGGTGAAGGTCGTCGTCGCCAGCACCTCGTTCGAGGGATCGACATGCATGTAGTAGTGCTCGGACCGGTACGGGAACCGCGCCGGCAGGCCGGCCATGATCGGATCCTCGGGCTTGGTCACGTCGACATGGTAGTCGATGATGTTGCCGGGATGGGCGACCCACTGGCCGCCGACCATGAACTGGTATTCGACCGCCTCGCGGAATGCGTCGCCCATGCCGCCGTGATAGCCGGCAAGGCCGACGCCGCCCTCCACCGCCTTGGTCAGATTGAGAAGCTCCTCCTTCTCGATCTTCGACATCGTGTAGATCGGCACGATCAGGCTCATGTCGGCGATCGCGGGATCGGCAAAGGCCTCGGTCGAATTCTCGACATAGACCTTGAAGCCTTCCTCCTCGAGCATCCCGGCGATGATGTTGGCGCCCTGCTCCGGCTCATGACCGCTCCAGCCGCCCCAGACAATCAATGCCTCGCGCATGGTCTCACTCCCTGTTGAATTGAACTGGCTTCAGCCGAGCGCGCCGATGGCGACGCCGACCGGCAGAGCGGCCGGACGTTCCGGACGGCTCGCGATCGTGATGTGCTCGCCGGTGTCGGACGAGCGCTGGAATGCCTCCATCACCTCCAGCGCATGGAAGGCGAGATCACCGCTGGCGCGGTGCGGCCGGCCGGTACGGATCGCCTCGGCCATGTCGGCGACGCCGATGACGCGGAAATTGCCATCGGCATAACCGTGCTGCGTCGGCACAGTCTGCCAGTCGTCGGAGGCCGTCGCGAGCTTGATATCGCCGCCAAAGTGGTTCGGATCCGGCACCAGGATCGAGCCGGCGGAACCATAGAGTTCGATCGGGCTGTGCTGGTGGCGCGGCACGTCGAAGCTCATGGCGATGGTGACGACGGCGCCGGAGACGAATTGCAGCGTGCCGGCGACATGGGTCGCGACCTCGACCGGGATCCTGGTGCCGTTGAGCGGCTCGCTGGTGACCAGGCGCTCGTCGCGCAGCTTGGTGGCGACGCCGGCCACACGGGCGACGGGGCCGAGCAGATTGACCAGATCGGTGACGTAATACGGCCCCATGTCCAGCATCGGCCCGCCGCCATCG
>JAFKJZ010000246.1 GCA_017305815.1 Hyphomicrobiales bacterium | reverse complement strand
CGTGTTGCGGGCGATCCGCCGCGCGCCGGCGTCGGGCAGGCCGAGCGGCAGCGTGAAGGGCAGCACCGCGACGCTGTCGGCGCCGCCAAGGCCGGCGGAAAATGCTGCAGCCGTTCCGCGCAGCATGTTCACATAGGCGTCGTGCCGGGTCGTCATGCGGAAGCTGGTTTCGGCCGCGAGCTGGACGGGATCCGGCGTCAGGCCACAGGCGGCCTCGACCCGCGCCCAGAGCCGTCGCAGCGCTCGGAATTTCGCGATCGACAGATATTCGTCTGCATCGGCGACGAGCAGGAAGGAAATCCGCTTCCGCCCGACCTCAAGCGGCAGGCCGCGCGCATCCAGCCCACGCAGGCCGGCCAGCGCGGCGGAAATCGTCAGCGCCAATTCCTGTGCCTCGGAGGCGCCGGCATCATGGAAGACGCGGCCGTCGGCGCGGAGGATGCGGGCCTTCGCCTCGGGACCGAAGGAAACCGCCAGCGCCGCCGCCGCGTCGATTGCCGCGTCGACCGCGCCGCCTTCCGCCGCCAGCACCGAGAACGGGTCGATGCCGAGATCGAGGCGGAGGCTGTCGAGATCGAGGCCCTGGCCGCGCGCCAGCGCCAGCACGGAGCGCGCCGCCTCGGCCGCCGAACGCCCCGCCTCGATGCGCAGCGACACAAGGTCGAGCATGACGCCGTCGAGCGCCGCCGCGACAGTGCGCTCGTCGGCGGCGGCAAGGCCGAAGCCTCGCGCGGAAACCGCATCGGAAAAGACCAGCGCCAGGCCGCTCGCGCCATTGTTCAGGTCTTCGAGCGCCTGCACGCTCGCGGCATCGGCGTCCGGAAGATCGATGCGCTGGACAACGCGCCAGTCGCCGAGCGTGGCGCGGACCGGCCGGGCATGAAGCCCCGGCGCCTTCGGATAGAGCGGCTCGATGCGAATGCCGTCGGCGGTGCGCGACACCAGCTTCGCCTCGAAATCGGCGCCCTTGATCGCCTTCACCGCCAGTTCGCGCCAGGCGGCTTCGCTCGAAGCGCGAAACGCGTGGGAAGACTGTGGCTCGGTCATTGCCGCCTCGATGCTCGCCATATCGCGTCTCGTGGTGTCGTTCCAGGTCGTGCCGGGCTGCCGCACCCGACGTGGCGTCGCAAGGGGCCGCCGGCCCGCCATGGATAGGCCGTGGCGCGTCCCGGTTCAACGGGCGAAACAGAGTCGCCCGTGCCGCCATGCCGCCCTCGCCACGCCACCCTGCGCATGGAGGGATGTTGTCGCCGGCGCGAGCGCAATCGATTTCGGTTCCCTCCGGCAATAGACGCAAGGGACGGGACGCGTTGCACTGCAACAGCACCATCGATCGACAGTTGCGATTTTTATCGGTGGTGGCTTGACCATCGATCAGCCAAGTCTAATTTTCGCTGGAGAGTTTAAGACGATCAATTGTCTCAAGAAGAGGATTCATCGCTTTGACCAAGATTCTCGGCAAACTGTGCGGTGGCGCCTTGGCCATTGCCTTCTTCGCCTCGGCATCCGCGCCGATCCAGGCGGCACCGCTGGTCGTCCCCGACCTCGGCGTGAGCGCGCAGCCCAACGAAGACCTGATCCAGGTTCGTCACGGCGGCGGCCACAAGGAAATCAAGCGCGGTCGGCGGCCGTCGGGCCACCATGGCCGTCCGCCCAACGCGGGCCACCGCCCCGGCGGACCGGGCTGGAACGGAAACCATCCCGGCTATCGTCCGGGCCACCCGGGTTATCGTCCGGGCCACCCGGGCTATCGTCCTGGCTATCGCCCCGGCTATTGGAACGGCTATCACGGCTACAATTACTACCGGCCGGGATATCGCTACTATAATGGCTGGTGGTATCCGCTTGCGGCGTTCGGCGTCGGCGCGGCCGTCGGATCCGCGGTCACGCAGCCGAGCTACAACTACAGCAGCGGCGGCTACAGTTCGGCCCATTACGAGTGGTGCGCCAACCGGTATCGGTCCTATCGCGCCTCGGACAACACCTTCCAGCCGAACAGCGGCCCGCGCCGCCAGTGCGTCTCGCCCTACTAGGCCGGGACCAAAGGCTCAAGACGACAAAGCCCGCCAGTTGGCGGGCTTTGTTTTTGGGCGGCCGGCGACGGCGTGGCGAACATCGCGCGGCCGCGCCGCCGGCTAGACCTCGCGGTGCGATTCCAGGAACCAGAGCGACTTGTCGAGGCTGCGCGAGAAGGCAGTCAGGATATCTGCGGTGTCGGCGTCGCCGATATCGGCGGCCTTGTCGATGCCCTTGCGGACCTCGTTCGCGACCTGCGCATAGTGATCGATCAGCTGCGCCAGGTGATCCTTGATCGCCGAGATATCGGTCGGATAGGGCTTCAGCTTCGTTGCCGAGGCGACCGCCTGGACGGTGCCGAGCGCGAAGCCGCCGAGCTGCGCCACGCGTTCGGCCACCGTGTCGACATGGTCGTCGAGATCGGCGCGGAACGTGTCGAGCATCTCGTGAATGGCGATGAACTGCAGACCCTTCAGGTTCCAGTGCGCCTGCTTGGTCACCAGGGCGAGATCGATGCCTTCCGCCAGCACGGCATTCAGCAGCTCGATCGAGGCGGTCTTGGTGTTGGACTTCAGGTCAATCGAGGATTTCAGGGGCGCCATCGCTTTTTCCTTTTCAAATCGACGAAACTAACTTCGGACAATGCTTTCGTGTCGATATCGATCCCACGAGCGGCCCGGCTCGCCGTCCGGCCCGGGAGATCGCGTTGCGGACGATACGCGCGAACAACGCAGGCGGGAAGCGCAGTGGTTGCAATCCCACCATTCGTTCCGGGCAAGCGGTGCAAGCGCGGAAAAATGCGGCCGGAAGCGATGCCGGCGCGTTTCCCCGTTTCCCTGCGGCCCGGAAAAGCTCTAGGACCATCGTGACTGGGGACGATGTCGAAGAGGACTTCATGAAAAGCGTGATCTGCGTGGAACCGGGGCGGCTGGAATTCGTCGAGCGGCCCGACCCGGAAGCGCCTGCCGCCGGTTGGGCCACGGTCGACATCAAGCATGTCGGCATCTGCGGCACCGACTATCACATCTTCGAAGGCAAGCACCCCTTCCTCGAATATCCGCGCGTCATGGGCCATGAGCTCTCGGGCGTCGTCTCGGCCGTCGGCCCCGGCGTCGCGCTCCAGGTCGGCACGCCGGTCGTCGTCAATCCCTACATCGCCTGCGGCCATTGCGTCGCCTGCCGCAAGGGCAAGCCGAACTGCTGCACCTCGATCCAGGTGCTCGGCGTCCACACCGATGGCGGCATGGCCGAGAAGATCGTGATGCCGGAAGGCAATCTCTACCCGGCCGAGGGCCTGTCGCTGCGCGACGCGGCGATGGTCGAGTTCCTGGCGATCGGCGCGCATGCCGTCCGCCGCTCGCAGCCGGAAGGCGGCCGCGCGCTCGTCGTCGGCGTCGGCCCGATCGGCCTCGGCGTGGCGATCTTCGCCCGCATCGCCGGGCTCGAGGTGACGCTGCTCGATTCGAGCGAGGAGCGCCTCGCCTTCGCCCGCGACACGCTCGGCTTCCCGAATACGGCGCTGACCGGCCCGGACGCGCAGAAGACCCTGATGGACGCGACCGGCGGCGACGGCTTCGACGTCGTCTATGACGCCACCGGCAACGCGCAGGCGATCGAGGCGGGCTTCGCCCTCGTCGCGCATGGCGGCGCCTACGTCCTCGTCTCGATCGTCAAGGACCGGATCTCGTTCTCGGATCCGGAGTTCCACAAGCGCGAGATGATGCTGATCGGCAGCCGCAACGCCACCAAGGTCGATTTCGAGCATGTCGTCGCCTCGATCAAGGCGGGCAAGGTGCCGCTCGACGCGCTGGCGACGCACAGCACGACGCTCGACAGGCTCGTGACCGACATGCCGGTCTGGAGCCACGACAAGCGCGGCCTGATCAAGGCGCTCATCGCCGTCTGACGCGCCGCCGCGATCGTCCTTTCCCGCTTTGACAGCGCTGTCCGAATGCAGGACGGTGCTGTCAAACTTCAGCGGAATCACCGCAACGACAATGGGAGCGGACGATGGAATATCGGCAACTCGGCAATTCGGGACTGAAGGTCTCGGTGCTCACCATGGGCACCATGACCTTCGGCGCCAAGGGTGACTTCTCCAAGGTCGGCAACATCACCGATGTCGGCGAGGCACGCCGCCAGATCGACATGGTGATCGACGCCGGCGTCAACCTGCTCGACACCGCCAATGTCTATTCGGCCGGCGACTGCGAGGCGATCATCGGCGACGCGCTCGGCGGCAAGCGCAAGAACGACGTCCTGATCGCCACCAAGGCGCGCTTCCCGACCGGCGACGGCCCCAACAATCGCGGCCTGTCGCGCTATCACCTGATCCGCGAATGCGAGGCGAGCCTCAAGCGGCTGAAGACCGACGTCATCGACCTCTACCAGGTGCACCAGTGGGACGGCGTGACGCCGCTGGAGGAGACGCTGGAAGCGCTCGACAGCCTCGTCCGCCAGGGCAAGGTGCGCTACATCGGCTGCTCCAACTATTCCGGCTGGCACATCATGAAGGCGATGGAGATCGCCCGCCGCGACAACCGCATCCCCTTCATCTCGCAGCAGATCCACTACACGCTGCAGGCGCGCGAGGCCGAGCAGGAGCTGGTGCCGATCACCATCGACCAGAAGCTCGGCATCCTGGTCTGGAGCCCGATCGCCGGCGGCCTGCTCTCGGGCAAGCATCGCCGCAACAAGGAAACCCCGAAGGACAGCCGCCTGTCGCAGGGCTGGACCGAGCCGCCGATCCACGACTGGGATCGCCTCTGGGACATCGTCGACGAGCTGGTTTCGATCGCGGACGCGCGCGGCGTCTCCGGCGCCCAGGTGGCGCTCGCCTGGCTGCTCGGCCGGCCCGGCGTCACCTCGGTGATCATCGGCGGCCGCACCGACGCGCAGTTCAAGGACAACCTCGCCGCCGCCGATCTGAAGCTTTCGGCCGAAGAGCGCGCCCGGCTCGACAAGGTCAGCCAGCTGCCGCTGAACTATCCCTACTGGCACCAGGTCGCCGCCGCCAAGGACCGCCTCGGCGCCGCCGACCTCGCCTTCCTGCAGCCCTATGTGAACGGCTGAGGCAACGGCCCGACATGACAAAGGCCCGGCATGACCGGGCCTTTTTTTCTCGCCAGAGGACCAGAGGGTGGGTTGCCAGATGCTCACCTCTCCCAGGGGAGAGGTGAAGGTCAGGCCGCCCCAGGCAAGCCCTGTACGGCGAACCGCCTAGAACTTGTAGTTCAGGCCCGCCTTGACCGCGTTGCTGGTCGCGCCGACCTCGGACTGGGCCGGGG
>JAFKJZ010000245.1 GCA_017305815.1 Hyphomicrobiales bacterium | reverse complement strand
TCCTCGGACGGTGGCTCGACGCGCAGCACGCTTTCGAGCAGCCGCTCGTGGTCCTTGGCGCGGATCTCGTCGGCCGAAGGCGCGGCGGTCCAGTAGGCGTCGACGCCGGCGGCGTTGATCAGGCGGAGCGCCTTGGAGCGATTCGTGTAGGGCACGAGCATCGCCGAGACGCCCTTGCGGCCGGCGCGGCCAGTGCGGCCCGAACGATGCAGCAGCACGGCGGGGCCGGTCGGCAACTCGGCGTGAATGACCAGGCCGAGATCGGGCAGGTCGAGGCCGCGGGCGGCGACGTCGGTCGCGACGCAGACGCGTGCCCGGCCGTCGCGCAGCGCCTGCAGCGCATGCATGCGCTCGGTCTGGCTCAGCTCACCCGAAAGGGCGACAACCTGGAAGCCGCGCTCCTGCAGGCCGGCATGAACGCGCTTCACCGATTCGCGCGTCGAGCAGAAGACGAGGGCGGCGGGCTGGTCGTAGAAGCGCAGCACGTTGACGACGGCGAGGTCGATTTCGTTCGGAGCGACGCGGAAGGCGCGATATTCGATGTCGCCATGCGGCTGGCTCTGGTCGATCGTGTCGATGCGCATGGCGTCGCGCTGATACTGGCGCGCCAGGCGCACGATCTCGCGCGGCAGGGTCGCCGAGAAGAGCAGCGTGCGGCGCTCCTGCGGCGCGGCGTCGAGGATGAGCTCGAGATCCTCGCGGAAGCCGAGATCGAGCATCTCGTCCGCCTCGTCGAGCACGACGACCTTGAGCTTGGAGATGTCGAGGCGGCCGCGTTCCAGATGGTCGCGCAGGCGGCCGGGGGTGCCGACAACGATATGCGCGCCCATGTCCAGCGCGCGTGCTTCGCGACGAACATCCATGCCGCCGACGCAGGAGGCGATCTTCACGCCCGTCTCGCCATAGAGCCAGGCGAGTTCGCGCTGCACCTGAAGCGCGAGTTCACGCGTCGGGGCGATGACGAGCGCCAGCGGCTCGTTCGCCGCGCCGAAGCGCTCTTCCGTGCCGAGCAGAGTGGTTGCGAAGGCAAGGCCATAAGCGACTGTCTTGCCCGAGCCGGTCTGGGCCGAGACGAGCAGGTCGCTCTCGCCGACCTGCGGCTCGACGACGGCCGCCTGGACCGGGGTGAGGGACTGATAGCCTTTTTCCGCGATGGCGCGGGCGAGGGCCGGATTCTGGACGAGCGAAACCATAAGGAACGGAAGCCTGAAATTGGAGAAGCATTCCGGGCCGCGACCGGTTGGATCGCGAGCGGTGAAGGGTCATGCGGAATGCGAGTTGGCCCTCCCATACTCTGAGTGGGGCCAATAGCCAAGGATTCTCTATGGCAGGGACGGTTCTAGGAGGGGTCGCTTCAACGCATGGCTGCGATAGGGAAGGGCGTTTCGGCGTGGGATCCGCCGGAAGAAAGCGGTGCGTATCCCGCCTCGACCTCTTTTTCCTCCCGTCGCAGACGCGGCGACCATGGACGGAAACCCGGCGTTAATCGTCTTGCGCCATGCTTTATTCATCATGTTGCACCGCGTTCAGATCCTCGCATGACGACCAAACAGCGCAAGCATTCGAAGCTCCGGCGACTCATTCTGCCGCTCGGCTCGCTCGCCGTGATGGGCTACTTCGCCTATCATTCCTTCAACGGCGATTACGGCATCTGGTCACGCGAGCGCATGGAGCGCGAAGCCATTGGCCTCGAAAAGGAATTGGCGGAAATGAAGGCGGAGCGGCTGTCGCTGGCGGCGCGCGCGCAGCTCCTCCGGCCGGAGAGCCTTGATCCCGACATGATCGACGAGAGGGCCCGTGCCAAGCTCAATGTCGTCCAGGCGGACGAATTGGTGATCGGGATTGCTGCATCGCAATAGACCCCGCAGCATTGAAGCGGTGGCTAAATATGCGATGAACCAAATTTCAGTTCATTAGGATTTTGGTAGTCAAGTCATGTAGTTGGCGCATGGCTCCGATGCTTGGCGTGCATCTTGGAATGCCAATCGGCTTCGGCTAACGTCCCGCATCAGTTTGGGACACGCCCCGGAGAACAAGGCATGGCCGTAGCCAAAGCGAAAGTCGGCAGCAAATCTGCGCCGGCCGCCGGACGGAAGACTGCAGCGGTAAAGTCGGCGAAGCCGGCGCCTGCAGATAATTTCTCCAAGGAGCAGGAACTTTTCGCCTACCGCGAAATGCTCCTTATCCGCCGCTTCGAGGAAAAGGCCGGCCAGATGTATGGCATGGGCCTCATCGGCGGCTTCTGTCACCTCTATATCGGCCAGGAAGCTGTCGTCGTCGGCATGCAGATGGCGATTCGGACGGGTGAAGATCAGACCATCACCGGATATCGCGATCACGGCCACATGCTCGTCGCGGGCATGGACGCGAATGGCGTGATGGCGGAGCTGACCGGCCGGCGCGGCGGATATTCGCGCGGCAAGGGCGGCTCGATGCACATGTTCTCGATTGAGAAGCAGTTCTTCGGCGGCCACGGCATCGTCGGCGGCCAGGTATCGCTCGGCACCGGCCTCGCCTTCGCCAACCGCTACCGCAAGAACGACAATGTCTGCTTGACCTATTTCGGCGACGGCGCCGCGAACCAGGGCCAGGTCTACGAGAGCTTCAACATGGCGCAGCTCTGGAAGCTGCCCGTCGTCTACATCATCGAGAACAACCGCTACGCCATGGGCACGTCCGTGTCGCGCTCCTCTGCGCAGACCGACTTCTCCCGTCGCGGTCTCTCCTTCGGCATCCCTGGCGAGAAGGTGGACGGCATGGACGTCCGCGCCGTCAAGGCCGCCGGCGACAAAGCCGTCGCCTGGTGCCGCGCCGGCAAGGGCCCCTATATCCTCGAGATGGAAACCTACCGCTATCGCGGCCACTCCATGTCCGACCCGGCCAAGTACCGGTCGAAGGACGAAGTCCAGAAGATGCGCAACGAGCACGATCCGATCGAGCAGGTGCGTTCGCGCCTGCTGGAGAAGGGCTGGGCGACCGAGGACGAGCTGAAGAAGCTCGACGCCGAGGTGCGCGACATCGTCAACAACGCGGCGGAATTCGCCCAGAACGATCCGGAGCCGGATGCATCCGAGCTCTGGACGGACATCGTGAAGTAAGGTCGGGAGACAGCCATGCCCATCGATATTCTGATGCCGGCCCTCTCGCCGACCATGGAGGAGGGTACGCTCTCCAAATGGCTCAAGAAGGAAGGCGACAAGGTCAAGTCCGGTGATGTGATCGCCGAGATCGAGACCGACAAGGCGACGATGGAAGTCGAAGCCATCGACGAAGGCACGATCGCCAAGCTTCTGGTGCCGGAAGGCACCGAGAACGTGAAGGTGAACACGCCGATCGCCGTGATCGCCGCCGACGGCGAGGACGTTTCGGCCGCCGCCAGCGCCCAGCCGGCGCCGCAGCCTGTCGCTGCGCCTACCGCCGAGGCTCCCGCTGCCGCCCCGGCTCCGGCCGCCGCGCCTGCGCCTGCGCCTGTCGCCGCCGCGCCGATCGCTGTCCAGGTCGCAGCCGACCCGGCCATCCCCGCCGGCACCACCTTCGTCTCGACCACGGTCCGCGAAGCGCTGCGCGACGCGATGGCCGAGGAAATGCGCCGCGACGCCGACGTCTTCGTCATGGGCGAGGAAGTCGCCGAGTACCAGGGCGCCTACAAGATCACGCAGGGCCTGTTGCAGGAATTCGGCGACGACCGCGTCATCGACACCCCCATCACCGAGCACGGCTTCGCCGGCCTCGCGACGGGTGCGGCGCTCGCCGGCCTGAAGCCGATCGTCGAGTTCATGACGTTCAACTTCGCCATGCAGGCGATCGACCAGATCATCAACTCGGCCGCCAAGACGCTCTACATGTCGGGCGGCCAGCTCGGCGCGCAGATGGTGTTCCGTGGCCCGAACGGCGCCGCGGCCCGCGTCGCGGCCCAGCACAGCCAGGATTATTCGTCCTGGTACAGCCACAGCCCGGGCCTCAAGGTCATCGTCCCCTACACGGCGGCCGACGCCAAGGGCTTGCTCAAGGCGGCGATCCGCGATCCGAACCCGGTGATCTTCCTCGAGAACGAGATCCTCTACGGTCACTCGTTCGACGTGCCGCAGCTGGATGACTTCGTCCTGCCGATCGGCAAGGCGCGCATCCACAAGACAGGCAAGGATGTGACGATCGTCTCGTTCGGTATCGGCATGACCTATGCGACCAAGGCCGTGGCCGAGCTCGCCGAGCAGGGCATCGACGCCGAGCTGATCGACCTCAGGACGCTCCGTCCGCTCGACATCGACACGGTCATCGAGTCGGTCAAGAAGACCGGCCGCTGCGTGACGGTGGAAGAGGGCTGGCCGCAGAACTCGATTGGTTCGCACATCGCGTCCGAGCTGATGGAAAAGGCGTTCGATTTCCTCGACGCGCCGGTTCTCAAGGTCACCGGCAAGGACGTTCCGATGCCCTACGCCGCGAACCTCGAGAAGCTCGCGCTGCCGAACGTCGGCGAAGTGATCGCGGCCGTCAAAGCCGTAACGTACCGGTAGCGTCATGGCCGGTCACAAACGCGAGCTGGAAATCCCGCCCGGCGCCCTGGAATCGGAAGATGCGGCGGAGGTGTTCCGCGCCTGGATCGTCGACAAGGGGCTGGATGTCAGCTTCCGCACGGCCTTTGACAGCCCGTCTACTTGGGGCATCCTGCTGGTCGACATAGCTCGTCACGTGGCGCACGGCTTTGCCAGGGACGGCGTCTGCTCGGAAGAGCAGGCGCTGGAACAGATCAAGGCCATGTTCGACGCGGAATGGGACCGTCCGACCGATCTGGGCACGACAGACACACGCCAATAGGTGCTTTATGCCGATCAATATTCTGATGCCCGCGCTTTCGCCGACCATGGAAGAGGGCAACCTCGCCAAGTGGAACGTGAAGGTTGGCGACAAGGTCAAGTCGGGCGACGTCATCGCCGAGATCGAGACCGACAAGGCGACGATGGAAGTCGAATCCATCGATGAAGGCACCGTTGGCCAGCTTCTCGTGCCGGAAGGCGCGCAGGGCGTGAAGGTCAATGCGCTGATCGCCGTGCTGCTCGCCGATGGCGAGGATGCGAGCGCCATCGGCGCCGCGCCTGCCGCCGCTCCGGCGCCCTCGGCTGCTCCGGCCGCTGCCGCGGTTCCGGCTGACCGCGTGTTCGCGTCGCCGCTGGCGCGTCGCCTCGCCAAGGACGCCGGCATCGACATCGCCAAGGTCGCCGGTACCGGCCCGCATGGCCGCGTCGTGCAGGCCGACATCGAGTCCGCCAAGAAGGGCGGCGCCGCCAAGGCAGCTCCCGCAGCGGCTGCGGCTGCGGCACCTGCCGCCGCTCCGGCGCATGCCGGCCCGACCGACGCGCAGACGCTCAAGCTGTTCGCCGAGGGCTCCTACGATCTCGTGCCGCATGACAACATGCGCAAGACGATCGCCCGCCGCCTGACGGAATCGAAGCAGAACGTCCCGCACTTCTACGTCACCGTCGATTGCGACCTCGACGCGCTGCTGGCGCTGCGCGAGCAGATCAACGGCGCCGCGCCGAAGGATGCCGACGGCAAGCCCGGCTACAAGGTCTCCGTCAACGACATGGTCATCAAGGCCATGGCGCTGGCGCTGAAGAAGGTTCCGGGCGCCAACGCCTCCTGGACCGATGGCGGCATGCTCGTCCACAAGGTCGTCGATGTCGGCGTCGCCGTCTCGATCCCCGGTGGCCTGATCACGCCGGTCGTGCGCAACGCCGACCAGAAGTCGCTGTCCACCATCTCGAACGAGATGAAGGATCTGGCGAAGCGGGCGCGCGATCGCAAGCTGAAGCCCGAAGAATACCAGGGCGGCACCACCTCGGTCTCCAACCTCGGCATGTTCGGCGTCAAGGATTTCGCGGCGATCATCAACCCGCCGCACGCGACGATCCTGGCGGTCGGCGCGGGCATCCAGCAGCCGGTCGTGCGCAATGGCGAGATCAAGGTCGCGACCGTCATGTCGGTCACGCTCTCGACCGACCACCGTGTCGTCGACGGCGCGCTCGGGGCAGAGCTTCTGCAGGCCTTCAAGGGCTACATCGAGAAGCCCATGGCGATGCTGGTCTAGCCAACACCGTCGTTTCGGCTCCCGTCTCCCCGCGAGGCGGGGGCCGCAAGACCATCAAAGCGCAGCGAGACGAACATGGCCGCACCCTACGACGTCATCATCATCGGCTCCGGCCCGGGCGGCTATGTCGCCGCCATCCGCGCCGCCCAGCTCGGCCTCAAGACCGCCGTGGTCGAGAAGAGCCATCTCGGCGGCATCTGCCTGAACTGGGGCTGCATCCCGACCAAGGCGCTGCTGCGCTCGGCCGAGGTCTACCACTATTTCGAGCATGCCTCCGACTACGGCCTCTCGGCCGACAAGGTCGGCTACGACATGGCCGCCATCACCAAGCGTTCGCGCGGCGTCGCCGGCCAGCTGAACCAGGGCGTCACCGGCCTGCTGAAAAAGAACAAGGTCGACGTCATCTGGGGTACGGCCGAAATCACGGCTCCCGGCAAGATCAGCGTCAAGGCGGCCGAGAACCCGCCGAAGAACGCGCTGGGTGGCGGTGACTACGAGGCCAAGAACATCATCGTCGCGACGGGCGCCCGTCCGCGCGCGCTGCCGGGCA
>JAFKJZ010000244.1 GCA_017305815.1 Hyphomicrobiales bacterium | reverse complement strand
CAACTTCGTCTCGACCGGCGTGTGGCTGACGACGTCGAGCAGCTGCTTGTGCGACCAGACGTCGTGCTCATAGGGCGCGATGTTCAGGTCGCCGACGAGGATGGCGGGGCCGCTGGTCTCGGCGCCGGTCAGCCAGCTCTTCATCTCTTCCAGGAAGCCGAGCTTGTGGGCGAACTTGTCGTTGATCGCGGGATCCGGCTCGTCGCCGCCGGCCGGGATGTAGAAATTGTGCAGCGTGATCGGCAGCTCGCGGTCGGTCAGCGAGACGGAGATGTGGCGGGCATCCTCCTTGCCGAAGAAGCCGCGCCGCTTCGTCTCGATGAACGGCTTGCGCGAGACGGTGGCGACGCCGTGATAGCCCTTCTGGCCGTGCACGGCCTGGTGGATGTAGCCGAGCTTCTTGAAGGCGGCGGAGGGGAAATTGTCCTCGATGCACTTGATCTCCTGCAGGCAGAGCACATCGGGCTGATGCGCCTCCAGGAAGGCGGTGACGAGATCGATCCGGAGGCGGACCGAATTGATGTTCCAGGTCGCGATGCTGATGGTCATGACAGGCCCCTGCGGCGGAAGAACCGCAGGCCCGCAATACGCAATCGGGCCGCGCATCGCCAACGAAAAATCGTCGCCGCCGCGCGCCGCCGGCGCGGCGTGGCGGACGGGCGACAATGGGAGGAGCGGTCAGAAGCAAGCCCAAAAAGGAACGCCCAGCTCCGGGGGGGAAGCTGGGCGTTGCGCTTTTCAGCGCCTTGCGCCCGTCTGTGACGCGGCGCTTCGCGGGACCATCTTCGGCGAGACGGGGGGCACTACCGATCGATGGAATGGCCCGCTGTCTATAGACTTGGGGATGTCGGAACCGAATTCAAGGCTGCGTGGCATTTCCGTCGCAGTGGCCCGTTCACAAGGTCGCGAGCCCGGCGTGTCGGGGCAGGTCCGTCAGCGCAGGCTCTTGTTGGGCAGGTAGTAATTGATCTTGAAATGCTTCGGATCGGCCGGCTTGCCGATCTCGACGTCATAGACGGCGACCGAGGTGTCGAGGCCCTGCGCGTCGGTGACGACCCACTGGCGCAGCTCGTAGGTCTTGTTGTCGAAGATCAGCTTCAGGCTGCCGCCGCCGAAGGCCGAATCCTGCTCCAGCACCAGCGAGATCAGGTCGGGTTCCTCGATCAGCTTGCGCACGATGTTGGACGAGGTCAGGTCCATCTGGTCGGCGAGAAGATAGCGCAGCGGCGTCTTCTTCAGCGGATAGAGGTCCTGCGTCATCATCTTGTTGTCACGGATCGCGACCTGGTTGCCGTCGCTGACGACGTCCATCTTGACCGGCGGGCTGTAGTTGAAGCGGATCTTGCCGGGGCGGGCGAGGAAGAACACGCCTTCCGACTGCTCGCCGTTCGGGCCGAACTGGATGAAGCGGCCCTGCATGGTGCGGATCGAGTTGAAATAGGCGTTGATCTTGCGCAGCGCCGCCATCTGTTCGGCGTTGAAGGCGGCTTCGGCGCGGCCGGGCAGGCCGATGGCGCCGAGGCCGAGCGAAGCGCCGAGGCCGAGCGTGGTGGTCAGGAACCGACGCCGGGTCATGCCGGCAGCTTTATCGATCGTCACGATGGGCATCCTTCGCGTGGTTCGCGTTTCTCGCGTTCTTGTCGTTCTTGCGTCAATCGCGGCTCTTGCCGCGCCTGCCGGACGCTCGTCTCCGACCGGCCGCAGGCGGCGGCTGAAAACGAGGGCACTCGCGACCTAGTTCCGCTTGATGGCGATTTCGCGACGTCAGAAGCGGCCGTCTTCCTCGCCCTCGACCAGGATCTCGCGCTTGCCGGCATGGTTGGCGGGGCCGACGAGGCCCTCCTTCTCCATGCGCTCGATCAGCGATGCGGCGCGGTTGTAGCCGATGGAGAGGCGACGCTGGATATAACTGGTGGAGGCCTTCCGGTCCCGCAAGACCACGGCGACCGCCTTGTCGTAGAGGTCGTTCGATTCCTCGCCGCCCAGCACCGACGCGGCCGGATCGCCGCCCATTTCGCCCTCGCCGTCGTCCTCGGTGATGGCGTCGAGATAGTCGGGACGACCCTGCAGCTTCAGGTGGTTGACGATCTTCTCGACTTCCTCGTCGCTGACGAACGGGCCATGCACGCGCTGGATGCGGCCGCCGCCGGCCATGTAGAGCATGTCGCCCTGGCCGAGCAGCTGTTCGGCGCCCTGCTCTCCGAGGATGGTGCGGCTGTCGATCTTCGACGTGACCTGGAAGGAGATGCGGGTCGGGAAGTTGGCCTTGATCGTGCCGGTGATGACGTCGACCGACGGGCGCTGCGTCGCCATGATGACGTGGATGCCGGCGGCGCGCGCCATCTGCGCCAGCCGCTGCACGGCGCCTTCGATGTCCTTGCCGGCCACCATCATCAGGTCGGCCATCTCGTCGATGATGACGACGATGTAGGGGATCGGATCGAGCGGAAGGTCTTCCTGCTCGTAGATCGCCTCGCCGGTCTCCTTGTCGAACCCGGTCTGGATCGTCCGCGTCAGGATCTCGCCCCGCGCCTTCGCCTGGCCGACGCGGGCGTTGTAGCCGTCGATGTTGCGGACGCCGACCTTGGACATCTTGCGATAGCGGTCCTCCATCTCGCGCACGGTCCATTTCAGCGCGACGACGGCCTTCTTCGGGTCGGTGACGACCGGGGTCAGGAGATGCGGGATGCCGTCATAGATGGAGAGCTCCAGCATCTTTGGGTCGATCATGATCAGCCGGCATTCCTCCGGCGTCAGCCGGTAGAGCAGCGACAGGATCATGGTGTTGATGGCGACCGACTTGCCGGAGCCGGTGGTGCCGGCGACGAGCAGATGCGGCATGCGCGAGAGGTCGACGACGACGGGCTCGCCGCCGATCGTCTTGCCGAGGCTGATCGGCAGCCGCGCCTTGGAGTTCTCGAAATCCTCGGCGGCCAGCATCTCGCGCAGGAACACCATTTCGCGGCGGGCGTTCGGCAGCTCGATGCCGATGGCGTTCTTGCCGGGAATGACGGCGACGCGCGCGGCGATCGCGCTCATCGAGCGGGCGATGTCGTCGGCAAGGCCGATGACGCGCGACGACTTGATGCCGGGCGCCGGCTCCAGTTCGTAGAGCGTCACGACCGGGCCGGGGCGGACATTGATGATGTCGCCGCGAATGCCGAAATCGTCGAGTACGCCTTCGAGCACGCGGGCGTTCTGCTCCAGCGCCTCGGTGTTGATCTTGGTGCGCGGATCGACGGCGCGCGGCGCGGTCAGGAAGTCGAGCGTCGGCAGTTCGAAAACGTCGTTCTGGCCGCGTGTCGGCTGCACGTCGCGGGTCTGGCGCTTGCCGGGTTTCGCGCGCGCCGCGGGCTGGGCGGCGCGGCCGGTGGGCGCCGGCGGCGGCAGCTCGTCCTCGTCGTCGCCGGACCAGTCGTCCTCGGCGTCATCGAGCGGGGCGGTGCGGACGCGGCCGCCGGCCTGGCCGGCCGCCTGGCCCGCCATGCGCGGCTCGACCCGGCCGCCTCGAACGTCTTCAAGGTCCGGGTCGCTCCTGCGCGCGGCCTTGCCGGCCTCGCCGCGACCGAACAGGCGCGCCAGGCTCGCCTTGGCCGAATAGCCGAAATGCGCCATGGCGCCGAGCGGCACGGCCAGGAAGCTCGTGCGCTCCTCGTCGCCCATCAGGTCGTCGGCGTCGAAATCCTCGTCGCGGCGCGGGCGCCTGGCCGGCGCGGCGCGGGCGGCCTCGCGGGCCTGTGGCCGTTCCTCCTCCTCGCGGCCGAAGCGGATGAAGCCGGTCGCGTGCAGGAACAGGGCGACGGCGACGATGGCGAAGAACGCGCCGGAGACGAGCGTGGCGTTGGCGCTGACGGGCGTGCCGACAACGAGCGCCGGCAGGCGGGCGAGGATGTCGCCGATGACGCCGCCCATGCCGGTCGGCAGCGGCCATTTCGGCGTGACCGGCATCAGCGCCATCACCGCCGCGGCGAAGGCGCTGGCGCCGAGCCAGGAGAGCAGCATCGTCTTGCGGAAGGGGCGGCCGCCGAACAGGCAGCGCCAGCCCCAGACCACCGCCGGCAGCAGCAGCACCGAGACGGCGAGGCCGAGGAACTGCATCAGGATGTCGGCGATGATCGCGCCCGGCAGGCCGAGCATGTTGGCGGCCGGCTTGCTCACCGCATAGGAAAGCGAGGGATCGTCGACCGTCCAGGTGGCGAGCGCCGTCGCGGTGGCGGCGATGGCGGCGATGAGCGCCAGGCCGAGCAATTGTCCGAGATGGCGGCGGACGAGGCGGCTCATCCCGCCTTCGTCCTCGGCGGGCATGGGCATTGTAACCGATCGTGTCGAACGCATTGTCCGCTCATGTCCTTTGCGCATCTGGCGCGCCGATGGTCCGACATTGCCGGGCCATCGCCGCGCTGCCTCCTTCGCCGGAGCTGTCGGGCCGATGCCCGTCGATGCTCCCTTTCATGCATGGCCGCGTCGTCGTCACGCGGGCCGGTATTCGTCGCGCCTCGCGGCGCTCAGCCAAGCACCCGCGCCATCCGGGTCAGCGCTTCCTGGGTGATCGCGAGATCCTGCACCATGGCGACGCGGATATAGGGCGCGCCGGGATTGCTGCCGTCCGGCAGCGGCAGCGACAGATATTCGCCGGGAATGGTGCGCACGCCCGCCTCGCGCCAGAGCCGGTCCGCCGCCGCGACGCCGTCGCCGACCTCGAGCCAGAGGAAGAAGCCGCCTTCCGGCCGGCTGGCGCGGACCTTCGGTCCCAGCGTCTTCAGCGCGGCGTCGTATTTGGCGTTGTAGAGGGCGCGGTTCTCGGCGACGTGGCTCTCGTCCGAATAGGCGGCGACGGCCACGGCCTGGATCGGGCCCGGCACCTGCGGCGCCGCCACGTTGCGGAAGCGCTGCCAGTTGTCGAGGAAATCGGGGTCGCCGGCGACGAACCCGCAGCGCAGGCCCGGCAGGTTGGAGCGCTTCGACAGTGAATGGAAGGTCAGGATGTTGCCATGGCCGGCGCCGAGGCTATCGGCCGCCTGCAGCACGCCGGGCGGCGGCGCGTCGCGGTAGATTTCGGAATAGCACTCGTCGGCGAACACCATGAAATCATGCGCGCGGGCGATCTGGATCACCTGCGTCCAGTCGGCCAGCGTGGCGACGTCGCCCTGCGGCGCGGTCGGCGAGGCGACGTAGACGGCGATGGTGCGGGCGAGCACCGCTTCGTCGACGCGGCCGAGATCCGGGAATGAGCCGTCGCGGCCGGAGCCGAGCAGCACCACCTCCGCCCCGGCGACTTCGGCGCCGGCGGCATAGGCCTGGTAGAACGGGTTCGGCAGCAGCACGACCGGCGTCTCGATGTCCGGCCGGCGCT
>JAFKJZ010000243.1 GCA_017305815.1 Hyphomicrobiales bacterium | reverse complement strand
CCGGCGCCAGCAGGCGCGACAGGATCGCCTCCAGCCGGTCGTGGTCGGCGTGATGCAGGTGGTCGGCCTTGGTGGCGCCGATCAGAATGCGGTCGATGCGGCGGGTCAGGAGCGAGCCGAGCCAGGAGCCGGAGCCCGGCCGGTAGCAGCCGAGGATCTCGGTCAGCGCCGCGCCGAGATCGGCGACGGCGGCCGGGCCGGCGTTCAGCGCGTTCAGCGCGTCGACCAGCACGATCTGCCGGTCGAGCCGCGCGAAGTGATCGCGGAAGAACGGTTTCACCACCACCGATTTATACGCCTCGTAGCGGCGCGCCATCATGCGGCCGAGCGAGCCGCCCGGGGCCGTCTCGGCCGTCTCCGTCAGCGGCGAGAAGGTCAGCGCCGGCGAGCCCTCGAGGTCGCCGGGCATGAGGAAGCGGCCGGGCGGCAGGGTCGACATCGCGTTCTCGTCGGCCCGGCAGGCGCGCAGGTAGTCGGTGAAGAGCGCGGCCAGCTCGCGGGCTATCATCTCGTCCTCGGCGGCGGCCGGATCGACGCTGTCGAGCCGCGCCAGCCAGGGGGCGGCGGCGACGATCCGCGCCGGGCTGCGCGCCATCGCGATCGCCTCGCGCGACCAGGTTGCGAAGTCCTTGCCGAGGAGCGGCAGGTCGAGCAGCCACTCGCCGGGATAGTCGACGATGTCGAGGTGGAGCTTGCCGGGACCGAAGCGGTGGCGGAAATAGGACGCCGACTCATAGGCGATGGTCAGCCGCAGCTCGCTGATCCGGTAGGTCGAATCCGGCCAGATCCGCTGGTCGACCAGGGCGCGGACATGGTCCTCGTAGTCGAAGCGCGGCACGTCGTCGTCCGGCTGCGGCTCCAGCCTGGCGCCGGTGACGCGGCCGGTCGAATAGGCGCGGAACAGCGGCAGGCGGCCGCCATGGACGAGATTGTGCACCAGCGCCGTGATGAAGACCGTCTTGCCGGCGCGCGCCAGCCCCGTGACGCCGAGGCGAACGGTGGGCGAAACGAGATCCGCCGCGCGGTCCCCCAGCGTGGCGAGGGCGAGGCGCGCTTCATCGGTCAGCGTCGTAAGCTTCAAGGGTCCCGTTCCTGGCCGGTCGAGGGCGGCCGCTCCGTCTCGGCCGAGGAGCCGGCCGCGACCCCATGTAGGCATGGCGGCCGGGCGGCAAAAGATCCTATTCGTCGTCGGCGATCGGCTCGGAGCCGACCAGTTCCAGTTCGCGCGGGCGGAAGAAGGCGACGATGCGGCCGGTGCGCGGCCTGAGCTCCGACCATTTGTGGATGTCGAAATCGATGACCGCGAGACCGGCGGTCGGGAATTTCTCCGCCAGTTCCTCGCGCAGCGCCGGATTGCCGTTGCCGATCAGCTCGATCGCCGTGTCCTGCATGGTCGGGTTATGGCCGATCAGCATCAGGTTGCGGGCGTTGCCGCCGAGCGCGCCGATCGTGTCGATATAGGCGTCGGCGCTCACCTCGTAGAGGCCGCGCGTGATGCGGATGTCGAGGTCGGTGCCGATCATCGGCAGCAGGCCGATCAGCGTCTCGCGCGTGCGGCGGGCGGAGGAACAGAGGATGCGGTCCGGCACCAGGCGATGCGCGGCGAGATGTTCGCCGATCATCGTCGCCGCGCGCCGGCCCCGCGCCGCCAGCGGTCGATCGAAGTCGGCAAGGCCGGCGACGTCCCAGGCGGATTTGGCATGGCGGAGCAGAAGAAGGCGCATGGTGCTCGTTTCGATCCCTGTTCGGCCGCCGATTCTACCGCATTCGCGGGCGCGGCGCGCGTCCTGGCCGATACGCTGTCATGGCTTGCGTCCGAACTCAATCGGGGCACGGGCGCGCCAAATATAGGAACGGCGGACGCCTCTTGCCGGCCTCAACCCGCCCGGCGAGCGAAACGCGGATTGGGGCGCACTTCGCCGTCGAAGCGCTCGGCCCGGCGCGAAACATGCGGATTGTCGGCGACGGTGCGCAGCGCGCTGTCGGAAGCGGCGCGCGCGGTCGCGAGCGCGGCGAGGTTGATCTGCAGGACGGAGCGGAATTCCTCGTGCCGCTGGCGCAGGCGGTCGACCTGGCCGGGATCGAGGTCTTCCAGGCTCTGGCCGATCGCGCCGAGCACGGCGAGTTCGTCCATGTAGCGCTTGGCATAGTGGCTCTTGCGCTGGCCGAGCTCGGAGGCGGCAAAGCTCCTGCCTTCGCGCAGCAGCAATGATTCCGCCTCGATCAGTTGCAGCAGCGCGTCCATGGTCGCCTCGATGCCGGTAAGGGCGCCATGGGCATTGGGCCGCGCTGCGTCCGGCGGCGGCAGGACGGCCGGCCCTTCGGGCTCGGTGCTTCGCGGGGCGTGCCGGGATCGAGTTTCTGTCACGGGCGTCTTCCCTGATCGAGCGCGTCTGTCGCGGGATCGGCTGCGTCGCCGGCGGGGTGCCGGGGGCGGCTCCGCGACAGGATGCCGCTCAGGACATTCAATCATCGGTAAGATTAACGAAGTTTTACCTGCCGTGGCGTAAATGCCGCAGTCGCTGGCGAGCCTTTCGGCACGCGCCGCTTGCCGAGGGCGTGCGAACAGCACGCGAGAATAGCATTTGTTTCCAATTACTTGCGAGCGAGCGTGAAACCGTGCTGGATTGGCGAATTTTCACGCCTGCGGTATTTTTCAGGGCTCTCACAAAGCCGTATGCGACCTGTTGTCCTCAGGGGGAGGCATCGCTATATTCCGCGCCGAAATGCCACCGACAAGGGGTCATTCATGACGCTAGATACCCTTGAAGCGTATCGGCCTTCCGAGACCGAGCCCTTCATGAACGAGCGGCAACGGGAGTACTTCCGCAAGAAGCTCCTGGCCTGGAAAGACGACATCCTCCGGGAGTCGCGTGAAACCCTTCAGCATCTGCAGGACGAAAACGTCAATCATCCGGATCTCGCCGACCGCGCGTCGTCGGAGACGGATCGTGCGATCGAACTCAGGGCCCGTGATCGTCAGCGCAAGCTGATATCCAAGATCGATGCGGCACTGCAGCGGATCGAGGATGGCAGCTATGGCTACTGCGAGGAAACCGGGGAGCCGATCAGCCTGAAGCGGCTCGACGCCCGGCCGATCGCCACCTTGTCGATCGAGGCGCAGGAGCGCCATGAACGGCGCGAGCGCGTCTATCGCGACGAATAAGGCGGCCTTCGCCAGCCTGAGAAACAAAAGGGGCGCGGAACCTGGTTCCGCGCCCCTTTTTTGTCTTTCGTGGCGGGCCGGCGCCGGGACGATGCGAGGATCGGCCCGGCCGGCTCCAGTCTTGATGCGCCTCAGCTCTTGCGGGCGTTCGAGATCTCGCCGAGCAGGCGCGCCATTTCCTTTTCGAGATCGCCGACCGACGACGAAGCCTCGGATTCAGCCGGAGCCGACGGCTCCGGCGCGTCGATGAAGTCCTCCGCTATCTCCACCGGCGCGTCGATCGGCTGAGGCGGCTCCACCGAAGGGGCGCGGGCGGGCGTGGCGTAGAGATGCGCGTCGTCGGCGCTTGCCGTCTCCGGCCCGAGGTCGAAGATCGGCTCGAAGCGCGCCAGGCGCTCGGCCTCGTCGTCCACGCCGGCGAACGGATCGGGCTCGGGAGCCACGACCGGCGGCGGTGCGACCGGGCGGCGCGGCGCGGCAGGCGCCGACGGAGCGGCCGGCGCTACCGGCGTCTGCTGCGAGCCGAGCAGCGGGCGCGGATCATAGGGGCGGGGACGCTGGCCGGTCGAACGGCCCTCGATCGGCTCCGCCTGCGCCTGCGGCGTCACAGGACGCGGCGCGGGCATCGATTCCGGCGGGATGTCGACGGTGGTCGGGGTATGGCGCGGGCGGTTGCCCGAGAGGAAGCTCGGGAAGCCGCGGCCGTTGCGGGGCTCCGGCGCCGGAGCGGGACGGGGCGCCGGGCGCTGGGCCTGCGGCGCGGCCGGCTGGACCGGAGGCTGCGGCGGGGCGGGCTCGAAGCTCGGCTCCGGCTCGGCGACCGACACGAATTCAGCCTCGGCGACGCGCTCCTCGACGAACGGCTGGGCTTCCTCGTAGACCGGCTCCTGGATCGGCTCCGGACGGCGAACCGAGGCTTCCGCCGCGACGGGAGCCTCGAAGGACTGGATCTCGGCCTGCTGGGCCGGCTCGGGACGGCGCGGCTCCTGCGGGCGGCCGGCGGCCTCCTGCGGCACGGGGCGCAGGTTCTGCGTGGCGGGACGGCCCTGCATCGGCTCCGGACGCGCCGGGATCGGCTCCGGACGCGGCGGCTCCTGGCGGATCGGCTCCAGCCGGCGCGCCGGCTGCTGGGCGCGCTGGATGCCCGGCTCGACGACGACGTCGCTGGGACCGCCAATCAGGATCAGGTGCTCGACATTGTCGCGGCGGACCAGGATCAGCCGGCGGCGCTGGTCTATCGGCAGCGCGTCGAGCACGGCGAGCCGCGGCTGGCGGCCGCGCGCCGGACCGGCGCCGAGGCGGCCATTGGTGAACAGGCGGATCAGCCAGAACACCAGCAGGATGGCCAGGAGAATCACGACCAGCGTGATCACGAACTGGGCCACGGTCGCGCCTGTGTCGCCGAACATTGGCGCCAGATAATCGTGCATACTCTTCTCCCGACTTCCGATCCCGGTTCTGCCCGCATCCAGGCATCGAAACGGACCGAGCCCGGCGCCATGCAGGCCCACAAGCTCGGATCCCCTGCTTATCCGACGTTTTTCCAGCGCGCGCCGGACTTTGGCAAGCCCGGCGGCATTGGCCGCCCCCAGCAATCCGTGGGGGACATTAAGAATTCATTGACCATGACCGTGGCAGAATCCAGTGGATTCGCATGTGCCTAGGCTGATCGGGCGCCATTGTTGGCGCGAAAGCGGGCCGGCCGGGCGGTCTCCGGCGCCCCGCCGGCGCTGATTCTCGCGATCGTCAACGGCAATCGTTCTCCGCTCTTTCGGGGAGAGCGGCTCTTCGCGCGCCGATTTCCGCCCGTCTGCGTTGAATTAACCTGCGATCCTCCGCATTCTGCCTGTTAGAAGCGAGCAGCGATTCTTCGCGATCTGCAGGCATTCGCGGGGACTTACGGACAAGATGGCAGGCCAGGGTGCAGAGGTCAGGGTGCAGGGGTTCATGCCGCACAAGTCGAGCCGCGTGACGGCATGACCGACGACAGCAACCAGAGAACGCATCGCCGCGCGCTGGTCGATCGATCCGATCGCCCGACGGGGATCGGCCGGCTGCTGGTGCTCGCCGGCTGCCTGGTCGGTGCGGCGCTCGCCTTTGCCCTGCTGCCGCCCGAGGCGGCCGAACCGTTCATCTTTGCGCTGCTCGGCCTGCTCGCGGTCGTCGGCGTTTTCACGCTCTTCGCCGCCGCGATCGGCCTGATGCGC
>JAFKJZ010000242.1 GCA_017305815.1 Hyphomicrobiales bacterium | reverse complement strand
CGTCCGGCTCTTCGGCACCGACGAACCCGTCGCGCCGCTCCGCATCGTGAGGGCGGGGGCGCTCACCGCCGAGCTCGACACCGGCAATTTGCGTCACATCCGCTATGCCGGCGTCGAGATCCTCCGCGCCATCTCCTTCATCGTCCGCGACCGGAACTGGGGCACCTACAATCCGGTGATATCGGACCTCGTCGTCGACGAACGCGCCGACGGCTTCACCGTCACCTACAAGGCGCTGGCGCTCGACGACAACCAGGCCTTCCGCTACTCCGCCCGCATCGAAGGGTCCGCCGACGGCAAGCTCGCCTTTACCGCCGAGGGCAGCGCGGAAAATGCCTTCCTGACTAACCGCACCGGCTTTGTCGTGCTGCATCCGATCGCCGGCGTCTCCGGCCATCCGGTGACGATCGAGCATGTCGACGGCTCCATCGTCGAAAGCCGCTTCCCCGACATCATCAACCCGATCCAGCCGATGATGGAGCTGCGCGCGCTGACGCATGAGGCGGCGCCGGGGCTGAAGGTCACCTGCCGGATGGAGGGCGACACCTACGAGATGGAGGACCAGCGCAACTGGACCGACGCCTCGTACAAGACCTATGTCCGCCCGCTGGCGCTGCCCTGGCCCTACACGCTGCCGCCGGAAGAGCGCATCGAGCAGGCCGTGCGGCTGACCGTCACCGGCACACTCGCCGCCGCCGCAAGCGGAGCGACCGCCGGCACGGTAACGCTCGGCGAGCGCATCGGAACGGCGCCGCCGCTCGGCCTCGGTCTCGACCCCACGGAGATCGCCGACACGATCGCCCAGAGCGACCGGCTGCGCCGCGTCGGGGCCAGGGTGCTTGTCGGCTACTACGATCCGTCGCTCGGCCATGACGAGGCGACTCTCGCCGGCATCGTCGAGGCGGCGCGCGCGCTCGACGCCGAACCCTGGCTCGAGGCCGTGGTACAATCGGTCGACGGCTTCGCGGCCGAAATCGCCGCGCTCGGCAAGACCGTTGCCGGCCTCGGCTCACCGTTCAGGACCGTGCTGCTCTCGCCGCTGCCGGATTTGAAATGCACCCTGCCCGGCAGCGTCTGGCCGCCCGCCCCGCCGCCGCGCGATTTCTTCGAGGTCGCTCGAAAGGCTTTCCCGAACGCCCGCATCGGCGGCGGCATGTTCAGCCTCTTCACCGAGATGAACCGCAAGCGGCCGCCGGTCGACCTCATCGACCTCGTCTCGTTCACGACGACGGCGATGCTGCATGCCGGCGACGACATCTCGGTGACCGAGACGCTGGAAACGCTGCCCTCGGTCGCGCTCTCCGCCTCGGCGATCGCCGGCGACAAGCCCTATGCGGTCGGCCCGAGCGCCATCGGCATGCGCATGAACCCCTATGGCGAAGCCCCCTTCGCCAACCCGAAGAACATCCGCCAGGCGATCAACTTCAACGATCCGCGCCAGCGCGGCCTGCTCGGCGCCGCCTGGGCGCTCGGCTTCTTCGCCCGCTTCGCGGCCGGCGGCGCCTCGACGATCACGCTCGGCGGCACCACCGGCGCCTTCGGCCTTGTCTCCGTGCGGCACGACTGGCCGCAGCCCTATTTCGACGAGGCCGGCGGCGTCTTCCCCGCCTACCACGTGCTGCGCGGCATGGCCCGGCTGACGGGTCTGCCGCTCAGGGCGGTGACGACGCCGGACACGATCGAGGCGATCGCCGCCGAGACGGGGGATGGCGTCGAACTCTGGCTTGCCAACCGCACGGGCACGGAACAGTCTGTCGCCCTGCCCGGCGCGCCGCGCGACCTGTTCCTGCTCGACGCCGACAGTTTCGTCGCTGCAACGCGGGATCCGGATGCCATCGACACGCTTGCCAAACCTTTCGACAACAGCACGCTCGTGCTGACGCCCTACGCGGTAGCTCGTCTCCGACTGTCCTGATATCGTTCTATTATTCGAGGTTGTACTATGCATATCCTTATCATCGGCGCGGCTGGCATGGTCGGCCGCAAGCTGACGGAAAAGCTCGTCGCGGACGGTCATCTGGGCGGCAAGGAGATCAGCCGCTTCACGCTCGCCGACGTCGTCGCCCCGGATGCGCCCAAGGGCTTCACCGGTCCGGTCGATGCGCTGACGATCGACCTCTCGGCGCCGGAAGCCTCGCAGACGCTGATCGCCAATCGGCCCGACGTGATCTTCCATCTCGCGGCCATCGTTTCCGGCGAGGCCGAGGCTGATTTCGACAAGGGCTACCGCATCAATTTCGACGGTACCCGCTACCTGTTCGACACGATCCGCCTCGAAAACGCGAAGAGCGGCTACAAGCCGCGCGTCGTCTTCACCTCGTCGATCGCCGTGTTCGGCGCGCCGTTCCCGGACAAGATCGGCGACGAGTTCTTCGAGACGCCGCTGACCAGCTACGGCACCCAGAAGGCGATCGGCGAACTGCTGCTCGCCGACTATTCGCGCCGCGGCTTCTTCGACGGCATCGGCATCCGCCTGCCGACGATCTGCATTCGTCCCGGCAAGCCGAACAAGGCCGCCTCTGGCTTCTTCTCCAACATCCTGCGCGAGCCGCTGGTCGGCCAGGAAGCCGTGCTGCCGGTCTCGCCGGACGTGCGCCACTGGTTTGCAAGCCCGCGCTCGGCGGTCGGCTTCCTCGTCCATGCAGGCACGCTCAACCTCGACAAGGTCGGCCCGCGCCGCACGCTGAACATGCCGGGCCTCTCGGCGACGGTCGGCGAGGAGATCGAGGCGCTGCGCCAGGTCGCCGGCGACAAGGCCGTCAAGCTGATCCGCCACGAGAAGGACGAGACGATCGACCGCATCGTCGCCGGCTGGGCCCGCGATTTCGACACGAGCCGCGCCCTGTCTCTCGGCTTCAAGGCCGAGACCTCGTTCGACCAGATCATCCGCGCCCATGTCGAGGATGAACTCGGCGGCAAGATCGGCGGCTGAGCCACTCCTGACCTGCAAACGGAAGAACGACCGATGGCGAGCGATCCCTTCTCCTTGACCGGCCGCGTCGCCGCGGTCACCGGCGGCGGCTCTGGCATTGGCCTGGCGGGGGCGCAGGCGCTCGCCAGGGCCGGCGCCCGGGTCGTCCTTCTCGACCGCAATCCGGTGGCGGACGATGTCCTCGCCACCCTTGGCACGGCGGCGGAGCATTTCGCCGTCGTCGCCGACGTCGCCGACGAGGCGAGCCTCGAAGCCGCCTTCGAGGCGGTGATCGCCCGTGCCGGCGGGATCGACATCCTCGTCAACAGCGCCGGCACGGCGATCCGCCGCCCGGCGGTGGAAGTTTCGGTCGCCGACTGGGACACGGTGGTGAACGTCAACATGACGGGCACCTTCCTCGCCTCGCGCATCGCCGCGCGCCACATGATCGCGACCGGCACCAGGGGCGCGATCGTCAACGTCTCGTCGATCATGGGTTTCTCCGGCGGCGGGCTCTACCCGAACATCTCCTACCAGACGACCAAGGGCGCGATCGTCAACATGACCCGCGCGCTCGCCGTCGAATGGGCGCCGAACGGCATCCGCGTCAACGCCGTGGCGCCGACCTATGTGCGCACGCCCTTCATCGCTGGCCTGGTCGCCGACCCCGAACTGGTCGCCCGCATCGAGGCGATGACGCCGCTCCGCCGCCTCGCCGACCCGGAGGAGGTCGCGAGCGCGATCCTGTTCCTGGCGAGCCCCGGCGCCTCGATGGTCACGGGCCACACGCTGCCGGTCGACGGCGGCTTCCTCGCCCAATAACGAACGATATCCCGGAAGGAAAACGCATGTCTGACAGCAAGATCGCCCTGGTCACGGGCGCCGGCACCGGCATCGGCAAGGCCGTCGCGCTGGCGCTGGTCGCCGCCGGCTACACCACCGTCATCACCGGCCGCCGCCCCGAGCCGCTCGAGGAAGTCGTGCAGGAATCGGGCGGCAAGGCCGTCGCGCTGCCGGCCGACATCACCGACGAGGCCTCGGTCGCCGCCCTGTTCGGCGAGATCAAGAAGCGCTTCGGCCGCCTCGACGTGCTCTTCAACAATGCCGGCGTCAACGCGCCGCCGGTCAATATCGAGGACCTCGACGTCGCCAAGTGGAAGGCCGTGATCGACACCAACGTCACCGGCGTCTTCCTCTGCACCCAGGCCGCCTTCCGCATCATGAAGGACCAGGACCCGATGGGCGGCCGCATCATCAACAACGGCTCGATCTCGGCCGTGATGCCCCGCCCGAACTCGGCCCCCTACACCGCCTCGAAGCACGCCGTGCTCGGCCTGACCCGCTCGACCGCGCTCGACGGCCGCAAGTACAACATCGCCTGCGGCCAGATCGACATCGGCAACACCGAGACGCCGATGGCGAGCCAGATGAAGAAGGGCGTGCTGCAGCCGGACCTGTCGATCAAGGTCGAGCCGACCTTCGACGTCCAGCATGTCGCCAATGCGGTCGTGCACATGGCCAACCTGCCGCTCGACGCCAACGTCCTGCAGATGACGATCATGGCCACCAAGATGCCGCTCGTCGGCCGCGGCTGATCGAGCTTCGCTCGCAAATGACGGTTCCGGCCAAGGCCGGGACCGTCATCCCGCCTCGGCGCAGACGATCTGGACGGTGAACTCCCGCCCCCTGGCGGCGATATCCGATGCCGGCATCTTCACCCCGCTACCGCCAGCGGAATTCGGCTCGATTCCATTGGCGCGCAGGAAGCTCATCACGAAATCGGAACGGATGGCAAAGTTCACGTTCTGCGGAAGGCTTCCCGAGTTCTTCAGCATGTTGATGTCGTTGAGGCGCGCCGTGACGACGCCGGCGACGGTGCCGAACTCGTCCATCAAGGGCCCGCCGGAATTGCCTGGCTGCACGGCCGCGGTCACCTGAATGTAGCGGCTGTCGTTCTGGATGCCGGCCAGCTAGCTCACCAGGCCGTTGGTGAAGTTCAAGCCATTGTCGAGCGTCCCGGCATAGGGATAGCCAAGCGCGTACACCGCCTCGCCGAGCTGGATCGGGCTGGCGCGAAACTGCACCGAGCGCCCCTGCCCGGCCGTGCGCAACAGCGCCAGATCGTTGCTGACGTCCCGCGCCAGAATGGTGGCAGAACCGACCTTGAGCACGTCGATCGACGTGCAGTTCTCGACGACATGGTTGTTGGTAACGACCAGCCCATCATCCTTGACGAAGAAGCCCGAGCCCGTGCTGACGCCGCCGCGCGACGGCTCCGGCTGGGCAGGCGCGGGCGGCGGAACAGCGGCGACCTGGGCCGGCATCGGCTCGCTCCGATCTTCCGCGATCGGCGAGGCTTCCGGCTTCACGCCCGGGAAGAAGGTGTTGGACATCAGGACGGCGAGCCGGTCGCCGACGCCCATGCGGGTCGGATCCCAGGCCAGGTTTTCGAAGCCCGGTTCG
>JAFKJZ010000241.1 GCA_017305815.1 Hyphomicrobiales bacterium | reverse complement strand
CCTCGCCCTGCCGGACGCCCGCGCGCTGCAGCCGACGGCGCGCAACCGCCGCGCCACGATCTATCCCGAGGTCGAGCACATCGTCGCGTGCTGCCTGCCCTATGGCCGCTTCCAGCTCAACGAGAGCCTGCTGGCCGAGCATTACGGCGTCAGCCGGACGGTGGCGCATGAGGTGCTGACGGCGCTCGACCGCGCCGGGCTCGTCACCCAGGACAGCAACCAGCGCTGGTATGCCGGGCCGCTGACGCCGGAGCGGATGCACGAGCACTTCGAAATGCGCTGGCTGCTCGAACCGCTGGCGCTGGAGCAGGCCTGGCCGACGCTGCACCGCCGCGACCTCGTCGCCAAGCGCGAGCGCATCCGCGCCGTGCAGTCCGGCAAGCGCTCGGCCGAGCTTCTGGAACGGCTGGAGCACGACTTGCATGTCGACACCGTCCAGCGCTGCGCCAACAGCCAGCTGCGCGAGGCGATCCACCGCAGCCAGCTGCCGCTGATCGCCATGCACGACACCTACCAGATCCTGCCCGACGCCGAAGGGATGCTGGCCGAGCACCTCGCCGTGTTCGATTGCCTGATCGCCGGCGAACCGGCCCGGGCCCAGCGGGCGCTGGAGCAGCATCTGCGCCGTTCGCTCGGCCCCAACAAGGAGCGGCTGGCGAATGGCGACCGGCTGGCGCCGCTGCGGCCCGTTCCCTTCCTCATCGCCGTCGGCTGAGGCTTTCGCCGGCCGGGCGGGAACCCGGACCGCGCCCGCGTGTTTTCCCCGCAGGGAAACCAAGGAGACACGCCATGTCGACGCCCTATGACAAGGACAAGCCCGGCGGCAACAGCAGCTTCGGCAACCGGAACCGCCCCCCCGATATCCAGGGCGACGATCCCGGCAAGCAGGCGGAGCCGCATGACCCCGCGCGGCCCGATCCCGCCAAGGCGCCGCCATCCGGCGCGCCACCGCGCCCTGGCCGCGACAGCTGATCGGTTCGGACCGGTGCGCCTGCACACCGCGCCGGTCCGAGGCGGCGGGCCCGAATGCCCCCGATTCCGGCCTGCCGCCGCATTTTCAATGAACAATTGCTCTCCATGAGATTTAATGCTCTGCTGCAAGCCTCCGCTCTCGAGCCAAGGCAGGCAGGGTCGTGTCGGCGTTCGAACTGGTCGTCTTCGATCTCGACGGGGTTCTCGTCGACAGCGAAATCATCGCCTGCGGCTGCCTGCGGGAGACCCTCGCCCGGCACGGCGTCGAACTGGATCTGAACGAGGTATTCGAGCGCTTCCTCGGCCGAAGCTTCAGCGTCGTCGAGACGGACTACCAGCGCCGCACCGGCCACCCCTTGCCGGCAAGCTTCCCCGCCGAGCTCAATGCGCTCCTCATCGCCCGTTACCGGACCGCGCTGCGGGTCATGCCCGATGCGACCCGGCTGCTCCGCAGCCTCCGCACGCCGCGCTGCATCGCCTCGTCGAGCACGCCGGAACGCATCCGCCTGTCGCTCGGCCTGACCGAGCTTGGAGAGCTCTTCGACGCCAATGTCTTCAACACGACGATGGTCGCGCGCGGCAAGCCGGCGCCGGACCTCTTCCTGTTCGCCGCCGAGAAAATGGGCGCACGGCCGGATCGGACCCTCGTCATCGAGGACAGCATCAGCGGCGTCATCGGCGGCAAGGCCGCAGGCATGACGGTCTGGGGATTTGTCGGCGGCAGCCACTATACCGGGCGCGAAGCAGGCGGCATGCTGCTCGACGCCGGCGCCGACCGAATCGTCGAGAGGATGGCGGACCTCCTGCCGCATCTATCAGAAGCAATCCCGCCATGACCGCCACCGATCCGGAACGCTCCCGCCTCGATGACGCCGCCCGCGCGGGCTGGCTCTACTTCATCGCCGGCAACACACAGGACGCGATCGCCCGGAAGCTCAACGTGTCGCGGCCGACGGCGCAGCGCCTTGTCTCGCTGGCGCTTTCCGAGCGGCTGATCACCTTCCGCCTCGATCATCCCATCGCCGCCTGCATGGAGCTGGAGGCACGGCTGACCGAGCGCTACGACCTCGGCCACTGCCAGATCGTGCCATCCGACCCCGGCTCGGAGAACGCCGTCGTCGGCATCGCCGAGGCGGCCGCCGACTTCCTCGAGCAGCGCCTGCGCGCCACCGAGCCGATCGTCGTGGCGCTCGGAACAGGACGAACGCTCCGCGCCGCCGTCGAGCAGATCCCCCGCCTCGCCTGCCCGCAACACCGCCTCGTCTCGCTGGTCGGCCACATCTCGATGCAGGGTTCGGCCAGCTTCTTCGACGTGCTGGCGCGCCTTTCCGACCTCGTCCAGGCCCCGCATTTCCCCATGCCGCTGCCCGTCGTCATGCCGACGCGCGGCGAGCGCGACCAGTTGATGCGGCTGGAGCCGGTGCGGCGTATCTGCGAACTGGCGGAGGCGGCCGATGTCTCGCTCGTCGGCATCGGCCGGATGGACGAGAATGCGCCGCTCTTCATCGACGGCTTCATCTCGGCCTCGGAACTCGAAGAAATGCACCGGCTCGGCGCGGTCGGCGAAGTCACCGGCTGGGCCTTTGATGCCCAGGGCCAGATCATCGCCGGCGGCACCAATGAAAGGCTGACCAGCGTGCCGCGCGAGGTGCCGGCCACCCGATTGGTCGTCGGCTGCGCCATGGGACCCGGCAAGGTGCTGGCGATCCATGCCGCGCTGCGTGGCCGCATCATCAACGGCCTGATCACCAACGAGACGACGGCGAAGACCCTGCTCGATCTCGGCTGAGCAAGGCCGCCTTTCGCCCCGCCTTCGCGGGTTGCGGCGCCGGCAGGCCCGGACCGGACCGCATCCAGCCGATGCCGCACCGCAGCATCCGGCCTGCCCTTTGAAATTCCTCCCGAAACTTCCCCTGCGGCAGCTTGGCGCCCTCGACGGCAAGCCGGCTTCGCTGCCCTGCGGCAACGAATTGCCATTGACACGCCTGCAATTTCGGATTGAGCGTATGATCATCGCTGTAGCAATTGCTCGCAGCGCATCTGGGAGGATGACATGAGGATTGTGATCGGCGCCCTTCTCGGCGCAGCTTCCATTCTGGCCATCGGCCAGGCCGCGGCCGCCACCAAGCTCACCATCGCCACCGTCAACAATGGCGACATGGTGCGCATGCAGTCGCTGACCGACGACTTCAAGGCGAAGAACCCCGACATCGACCTCGAATGGGTCACGCTGGAAGAAAACACGCTGCGCCAGAAGGTGACGACCGACATCGCCACCAAGGCCGGACAGTTCGACGTGCTGACGATCGGCACCTACGAGGTGCCGATCTGGGCCAAGAAGGGCTGGCTGGTGCCGCTCGACAATCTCGGCGCCAACTACGACGTCGATGACCTGCTGCCGCCGATCCGCGCAGGCCTGTCGCTCGACGGCAAGCTCTACGCGGCGCCGTTCTACGGCGAGAGCTCGATGGTGATGTACCGCAAGGACCTGTTCGACAAGGCCGGGCTGAAGATGCCCGAGCAGCCGACCTGGGACTTCGTCGCCGACGCCGCCAAGAAGATCACCGACAAGGATAATGGCGTCTATGGCATCTGCCTGCGCGGCAAGGCCGGCTGGGGCGAGAACATGGCCTTCCTGACCGCCATGTCGAACTCGTTCGGCGCCCGCTGGTTCGACGAGAAATGGCAGCCGCAGTTCGACCAGCCGGAATGGAAGAACACGCTGAACTTCTACGTCAACCTGATGAAGGAAGCTGGACCGCCGGGAGCGGCCTCGAACGGCTTCAACGAGAACCTAGCGCTGTTCAACTCCGGCAAGTGCGGCATGTGGATCGACGCCACCGTCGCCGCCTCCTTCGTGACCAATCCGAAGGATTCGAAGGTCGCCGACAAAGTCGGCTTCGCGCTCGCGCCGAATACGGGCCTCGGCAAGAACGCCAACTGGCTGTGGGCCTGGTCGCTGGCGGTGCCGGCCGGCTCGAAGAAGGCCGACGCAGCGGAGAAGTTCATCAGCTGGGCGACCAGCAAGGACTATCTGAACCTCGTCGCCTCGAAGGAAGGCTGGGCGAACGTGCCTCCCGGCACGCGCGCCTCCCTCTACGCCAATCCGGAATACCAGAAGGCGGCGCCCTTCGCGAAGATGACGCTCGACTCGATCAACTCGGCCGATCCGAACCATCCGACGGTGAAGCCGGTGCCCTATACCGGCGTGCAGTTCGTCGCCATCCCCGAATTCCAGGGGCTCGGCACGGCGGTCGGCCAGCAATTCTCCGCAGCTCTCGCCGGTTCGTCGACGGTCGACGCGGCGCTCGCCGCCGCCCAGGCGACCGCAACCCGGGAAATGACCAAGGCCGGCTACATCAAGTAGCCCGCGCTCCGTGCTCGCCCGGCCCCTTTCGCGGGCCGGGCTCCGGGCCTCCCAAGAACTGCCACCCGACCTCGGCCGGGTGGACCTTTTTTAGGGCAGATCGAAACGGATCAAGGGCGAAGGCCGTGGCCACGAAGCAGTCGACTACTCTCGGACGCATCCTCTCGGCGCCGTCGATCATCCTGCTGTTCCTCTGGATGATCGTGCCGCTGGCGATGACGATCTGGTTCTCGCTCCTGCGCTACAACCTGCTCGACCCCGGCCAGGAAAGCTTCATCGGCCTGCTGAACTACCAGTATTTCCTCACCGACCCCGCCTTCTTCACGGCGCTCTTCAACACGCTGATCCTGGTCGGTTCGGTGCTCGTCATCACGGTGGTCGGCGGCGTGCTGCTGGCGCTTCTGATGGACCAGCCGATCCTCGGCCGCGGCATCGTCCGCCTGATGGTGATCGCGCCGTTCTTCGTCATGCCGACCGTGTCGGCGCTGGTCTGGAAGAACCTGCTGATGCATCCCGTCTCCGGGCTGTTCGCCTGGATCGCGACGCTGATCGGCGTGCAGCCGATCGACTGGTTCACCAATGTGCCGCTGTTCTCGATCATCCTGATCGTCGCCTGGCAATGGCTGCCCTTCGCCACGCTGATCCTTCTGACGGCGCTGCAGTCGATGGACGAGGAGCAGAAGGAGGCGGCCGAGATGGACGGCACGCCGGCGCTGTCCTTCTTCATCTACATGACGCTGCCGCATCTCGCCCGCGCCATCACCGTCGTCATCCTGATCGAGACGATCTTCCTGCTCTCGGTCTTCGCCGAGATCTTCGTCACAACCGGCGGCGGACCCGGCCTGCAGACAACCAACATCGCCTTCCTCGTCTATGCGCAGGCGCTGCTGCAATACGACGTCGGCGGCGCCTCGGCCGGCGGCATCGTTGCCGTCGTCCTCGCCAACATTGTCGCCATCTTCCTGGTCCGCCTCATCGGCAAGAACCTCGACGCCTAAGCATCGGAACGCTCGATCATGGCCAGACGCATCACGACGACCCGCAGG
>JAFKJZ010000240.1 GCA_017305815.1 Hyphomicrobiales bacterium | reverse complement strand
GCTTCGGCAGCGAACAGTACATCCACAGGCAGAACATCTCGCCGAAGGTCGTCGCGGCTCCCAGAACGAAGTTGAAGGTAGCCCACAGCCCAAGCGCTGCAATCGCCGAAAACAGAAGAACCAGCAGCGGGAAACAGTAGGACGTATACCGGTACCCGACTGCCATGCCGTGAACGCGGGCCGCCCGCTGCTCCGGCGTCAGGCTCGCGAGCGAGTCAGTCTGCTTGGGGCTGGCCTGAATCTGGTTCTCCACCACGCGCTCGAACCCCGTCTGATGGTCGATGGAGAGCGTGACGCAGAGCGAAACGATCACCGTCAATAGAAATGGGAGCCACCAACTCCGGTTGCGCAGGATATCCGTGAAGGTCTTCGACGGAGCGACAAAGGTATCGACAACGCGCTCCACCTGGCTCAATCCAGCTCCGTTCGCCACAACGGCCTCATCACCCATGATGCCTCTCCTCTGGAGAGCCGCCGCAACTCAGCGCGGCCGCGTCCCCGTTTAATGTCGTTGCCGGATTGTAGCCGACCCAGGCGGGGCCTAACAGTAAATTTGAGAAAAATCCTACTCCACCACCGCCAGCACGTCACCGTGCTGAAGGATGGCACCTGCACCGCCGATCGGCCGCTCGAGGGCGTCAACGCGGCCGGGCTGGTGCGGCTGATGGTCGGGCGCGATCCCGGCGACCTGTTTCCGCGCTGGGACAGCACGCGGACGGAGCGGACAGCGATCGCCGTCCGTCGGTTCTCGGCCGGCCTCATGCGCGACGTCGATCTCGAGGTCCGCGCCGGCGAGGTCGTCGGCATTGGCGGCCTGGTCGGACAGGGGCAGGAGGACCTGCTGCTCGGCCTCTATGGCGCCATTCCGGCGAAGGTCGAATCCGCCACGCTGAACGGCGCCGCCAGCCTTCCCGCCGCCGTGCCCGAGGCCAACCAGCGCGGCCTCGCCTATGTGCCGGCCGATCGCAAGCGCGAGGGCCTGCACCTGATCCATCCGATCCTGACCAATCTGATGCTGCCTTCCTTCGCCCGCATGCCGGCGCTGAAGCTGCGCAGCCGCGCCAGCGAGCGGGAAACCGCCATGGGGCTGGCCCTGCAATTCGCCATCAAGGGCGATCTCGGCCGCGCCGCGCAGGCGCTTTCCGGCGGCAACCAGCAGAAGGTCGCGCTGGCGAAATGGATGCCGCTCGACCCGTCCGTGCTGCTCCTCAACGATCCGACGCGCGGCGTCGACGTCGAAACCAAGCGGGAGATCTACGCGATGCTTCGCGCCTTCGCGGCCTCCGGCAAGACTGTCGTCCTGCTGAGCTCGGATACGCCGGAGCTGGTGCATCTCTGCGACCGCGTCGCGGTGGTGCGCGAGGGGCGGATCGCGGCGCTGCTCGAACGCGGCGCGCTGAGCGAGGAGGCGATCGTCGCCGCCGCCATGGGCGCCGAGCGCGAGAGGCACGCGGCATGAGCAATGCGAGCGTCTCTCCGCGCGCCCCTTCCGGCTCGCTCTATTGGGCGATCCAGGCCAAGCGCAACATCGGCGTGCGCGGCCTGTTCCTCGTCGTGCTGGCCTTCCTCGTCGCCTATGGCCTGCTTTTCCACGGCCTTTTCACCGGCTCGGGCTTCGCCAAGTTCACCCAGAGCTGGTTCCCGCTCGCCCTCGTCGCCATGGCGCAGGCGATCCTGATGCTGACCGGCGGCATCAGCCTGGCGATCGGCGCGCTGGTCAGCCTCGGCGCCGTGCTCGCCGCCACCACCATGACCGGGCCGCTCGGCGTCGCCGGCGGCGCGGCGCTAGTCTGTCTCGCCGGCTTCGGCATCGGCGCCGCGACGGGCATCATCGTCGTCCGCCTGCGCCTGCCGGCGATCGTCGTGACGCTGGCCGGATCCTTCATCATCGCCGGCGCGGCGCTCCTGGTGCTGCCGCGGCCGGGCGGCGCGATGCCGCCCTGGCTGTCGGACCTGCTCGCCGGCAATACGCCCGCCGCCTTCGGCCTGCTGGTGGTGATCGTCCTGCTCTGGAAGCTCTATCTGGCGACGCCGCTCGGCCTCAGCCTCTATGCGGCCGGCGAGAACCCGGTGGGCGCCTATCGCTCCGGCGTGCCGGTCGATGCCGCCCGTATCCTGGCCTACGCCATCAGCGGCCTGCTCTGCACCGGGGCTGGCCTGTTCGTCGCCGCGCAGACCGGCTCGGGCGATCCGATCATCGGCAACTCGTTCACGCTGAACTCGATCGCCGCCGCCGTGCTCGGCGGCATCGGCTTCCTCGGCGGCCAGGGCACCATGCGCGGCGCGCTCGCCGGCAGCCTGCTGCTCAGCCTGATGATTTCGGTCATGTTCTTCCTCGGCTTCACGCCGGTGGCGCAATATGTGGCGCAGGGCCTGATCATCATCGGCGCCGTCGCCATCCCGCAGTTCCGCATGAGGGCCCGATGAGCATTCGCGACGCCGGACTTCTGTCCCGATCCCGCATTCTCGCGGTCGTCACCAGCCGGCCGTTCCTGACCTTCGCCATCGTGGCCCTGGTCTGGATCGTCGCCAGCTTCGTCTCGCGCGGCTTCGGCGCCTATGGCCATCTGCGCTACCTGGTCGAGCTCGCCGCCGTCATCGGCATCGTCGCGGCGGGCCAGACCTTCGTGGTGATCGCGGGCGGCATCGATCTCTCGGTCGCGGCGATCGTCACCGTCGCCGCCGTCGGCCTGCCGCTCTTCGCCATCGACGCCGACCCGACCGGGCTGACGCCGATCCTCGCCGTGCTGGCGATGACCACCGTGATCGGCCTCGTCAACGGGCTCGGCGTGGCGCTGCTCCGCGTGCATCCGATGATCATGACGCTCGCCATGGCGACGTTCCTGCAGGGCCTGCTGATTATTATCGCCGGCGGCAGCGCCGTCACGGCTTCCAATCCGCTGGTGAGCTGGGTCGGCAATGCGCGGCCGTTCGGGGTGCCAGCCGGCATCCTCGTCTGGGTCGTCGTCTCGGTCGTCGTGCTGGTGGTGATGCATGCGACGCCGTTCGGCGCGCGATTGTTCGCCATGGGGGCCGGGCCGCTCGCCGCCAAGCTCTCCGGTGTGCCGATCGCCACGACGACGATGGCGGTCTACGGCATCAGCGGCTTCATGGCGGGCCTTGCCGGCATCCTCGTGCTCGGCATGAACGGCCAGGGCTATGTCGGCATCGGCGACCCGTATCTGCTCGCCTCGATCGCCGCCGTCGTGCTCGGCGGCACCTCGATCCTCGGCGGCCTCGGCACCTATGCCGGGTCGATTCCGGGCGCCATCCTGCTGGTCACGATCACGGCGCTGATCACCGTCGTCAACGCCTCGCCGGGCTGGCGCAGCATCATGTTCGGGACTCTGATTCTGGCGTTGCTGCTGCTCTCCGGCCGCGAGGCGGCGCGGCGATAGATCCACGCCATTCGCGCCCGCCGAAGCGAGGCCGAATCGTCGCAGCGACACCTGCCCGACGTTGCCTTTCCCTCCCTGCGCGCCAGTTATCTGGAGTGTCGGCATGGTGTCGCGCATCTGCGCTCGACCGCTGCGCCGGACAATGGAGGACATCATGAGCAGGCATCTTGCTTTGGCCGCCGCTTCGGCGATGGCGCTTTTCGCCTTGACCGCCGCCGCGCCGATGGCGTCGGCGACAACCGAACATGGCCTGACCTGCAAGTCGGGCATGGAGCCGATGCGGGTAATGGAGAAGGGGCGGCATGTCTGGCGGTGCGAGCCGATGAAGGGCCACACGACGATGAAGTCGCATCCGTCGACGATGGGCACCGGCTCGAGCGGTGGAACCAGCTACTAGCGCGCCAGTCGCGCACTCCCTAGCGGTTCGCGCGGCATAGGTCGGCGTGAACCGGCCCAGACGCCGGGCCCTTCGGTCGGGTTTCTCGACGGAGCCCCCGGCGTCGGCGCCGCGGCGTCGGAATGAACAGGCGTTCGCCGCCGCCGGCATGGCCCATCGGGCATTGGGGACGGCGCGGGCAAATCCCGACCGTCCCGAGCCGGGCCGCCCGTTTCGTCAGGCGGCCTTGCGGGCGTCGTAGCGCTGGATCCCGAGATCGTCGGACTGGATGTCGGGCTTGCGGCCGCCGATGAGGTCGGCGAGCAGCCGGCCCGATCCGCATGCCATGGTCCAGCCCAGCGTGCCATGGCCGGTATTCAGATAGAGATTGGCGTAATCGGTCCGGCCGATGACCGGGGTGCCGTCCGGCGTCATCGGGCGCAGTCCGGTCCAGAAGGTTGCCTTCGACTGGTCGCCGGCGCCGCCGAACAGATCCTCGACCGAATAGACCAGCGTCGCCTTGCGCGAGGGCGGCAGGTCGCGGTTGAAGCCGGCGATCTCGGCCATGCCGCCGACGCGGATGCGGTCGCCGAGCCGGGTGATGGCGATCTTGTAGGTCTCGTCCATCACCGTCGAGACCGGCGCGCGCGCCTCGTCGACGATCGGCACGGTGATCGAGTAGCCCTTGACCGGATAGACCGGCACGCGCAGGCCGAGCGGCTTCAGGAATTGCGGCGTGAAGCTGCCCATCGCCGCGACGAAGGCGTCGGCAATGACCTCGCCGCGCGAGGTCTTCACCGCGACGATGCGCTTGCCCTCGGTACGGACGCCGAGCAGGTCGACGCCATATTGGAACGTGACGCCGAGGGCTTCGGCGCGCTTCGCCAGTTCGTTGGTGAACTTGAAGCAGTCGCCCGTCTCGTCATGCGGCAGTTGCAGGCCGCCGACGATCTTCTCCCGGACATGCGCCAGGCCCGGCTCCGCCGCGATGCAGCCCGCCGGATCGAGCACGGAGAAGGGGACGCCGTCGCTCTTCAGCACGGCGATATCCTTGCCGATGCCGTCCAGCTGCTTCTGGGTGCGGAACAATTGCAGCGTGCCCCTGGCGCGGCCGTCATATTCGATGCCGATCTCGTTCCGCAGATCGATCAGGCAATCGCGCGAATATTCGGCGAGCCGCACCATCCGGCTCTTGTTGACCGCATAGCGCGCCGAGGTGCAGTTGCCGAGCATGGCGATCACCCAACGCCAGGTATCGGCGTCGAGCATCGGCTGGATGATCAGCGGCGCATACTTCATGAACACCCACTTCACCGCCTTCTGCGGGATACCGGGGGCGGCCCAGGGCGAAGAATAGCCGGGCGAGATCTCGCCGGCATTGGCGAAGCTGGTTTCCAGCGCCGGGCCCGGCTGGCGGTCGATGACCGTGACCTGGTGGCCCGCCTTGGCGAGATAATAGGCCGAGGTCACGCCGATGACGCCGGCGCCGAGAATGGTGATCTTCATGATTGCCCCTGTCCGCTCGCGCGGCTTGCCGGAAATGCGTAGTGCCGATGGTAGCGCTGACCGAGAGCGGTCAGGATTTCGTAGGAAATGGTGCCGGCGTCGCTGGCGAT
>JAFKJZ010000239.1 GCA_017305815.1 Hyphomicrobiales bacterium | reverse complement strand
GACACGGTCCGCCGCCTGCACGGCAAGACCTCGGTCGAATGGCTCGACAGCCTCGGATTCCTGACGCCAAACACGCTGCTGCCGCACGGCACCTATGTCAGTCCGTCCCGCAATATGGATGAACCTGGCAACGATCTGTTAACCCTGCTGGAGCGCGGCGCGGTGGTCGTCCATTGCCCGCTGGTCGCCGCCCGGCATGGCGATGCGCTGGCGAGCTTTGCCAGCCACAAGGCGATGGGATTGCGCATGGCGCTCGGCACCGACACGGCGCCGCCGGACATGATCCTCAACATGCAGGTCGGCATGATGATCTCGCGGGTACTCGACCGTACGATCTCCAACCTCCGCTCCGAGGACTATTTCGACGCGGCGACGCTCGGCGGCGCCGATGCGCTGGGACGACCGGATCTTGGTCGCCTCGCTCCCGGCGCCCGGGCCGACATCACCGTGTTCGATCTCGGCAATGCGGATCTGGGCCAGATCATCGAACCGATCCAGACGTTGATGCTGACCGGCAGCGGCCGCGACGTGCGCAGCGTTTTCGTCGACGGCCGGGCCGTGATGGAAGACCGCGCCATTCCCGGCGTCGACTTCACCGCCGACAGCGCCCGCGCGCAAGTCCAGTTCGAGGGCCTGATGGCGAAGTACCCGGAACGGACCATCGGCCATCCGCCTGTGCGCGAGATCTTTTCCTCTGCCTACCCGATCGTTGAGGCGCCGAATTCCTGAGCCGGTCCGGCCACGGATCGATCGCGTTGGGCAGGGCTGCGGCGACCGGATTGGCGCGGATGGGATCCGATACCTCGGTGACTGCCTATTCAAGCGGCATTTCGATCGATTTTTGTATACTAAGAAGGCTATATCTTGTACGCGTGGGATGATGTTCCGAGGACAAGAGGTCTTCCCATGGCGCGCCCGTCTCCGCGTATCGAAGTTGCCCATGAGGCGCTCCGGCAGGCGATCATCGAACAGGCCCTGAAGCCTGGCACCAAGCTGCCGGAGGACGTGATCGGCGAGCAGTTCGCCATGAGCCGCACGCTGGTCCGCGCCGTGCTGGCCAAGCTTGAGGCAGAGGGCCTCGTCGACGCTCATCCGAAGCGCACAGCCACTGTCGCGCAGCCGACCCTCGCCGAGGCGCGCGACGTCTTCGGCGTGCGGCGCGCGCGCCAGGAAGACGAAGCCCGATCCCGTCAGGACGAGCGCGTCTCGATCCATCTGGCAGGCGAGTTTCACCTGCGGCTGGCCCATCTGAGCGGCAACGCCCTGCTGGAGCGCTATCTGCGCGAGTTGATCACGCGCTGTTCGCTGATTCTGGCTGTCTTCGGCCGGCCGCACTCGTCCGATTGCGCCATCGAGGAGCATTCGGCGCTGATCGCGGCGCTGAGCGCCGGCAAGGCCGAGGAGGCGGTCGCCATCATGAACACGCATATCGGCGCCGTCGAGCGGCGCGCCCTGCTCGGCGGCGACGACGAGAAGCCGGCTGCGCTCGGCGATGTGCTGTCGCACTACGCCGCGGCCGTCACCGCCCGCCAGGCACCCAAGCCCACCGCCAAGCCCAGCAAGACGGCGAGTTCCAAATGAACGCCCGCGCCCAGAGCCACCTGCATTTCGACTTTGCCGAGCTGACCGAGCGCCAGCGCTACAAGCTGCTGATCGGCACGGTCATCCCTCGTCCGATCGCCTTCGTCAGCACCGTCGACCGAAACGGCCGCCGAAACGCCGGACCGTTCAGCTTCTTCAACGTGCTGACGCATGATCCCGCCATCGTCGCCATCGGCGTCGAGAACTATGACGACATGCGCTTCAAGGACACGGCGCGAAACATTCGCGAGACGGGCGAATTCACCGTCCACATCGTCGACGACGCGCTGGTCAAGAAGATGGAGATCTGTGCGATCAAGTTCGGCCCCGAGGTCGACGAACTCGCCGAGGCCGGCCTGACCACCGTGCCAGGGCTGAACGTCCGCAGCCCGCGCATCCTCGAGGCGCCGGCGGCGCTCGAATGCAAGCGCTACATGACGCTGGAGCTCGGGCACGCACGCGAGATCATCCTGGGCGAGGTGCTCGGCGTTTTCGTCCGCGAGGACGCCGTCGATCGCGAGAGCCTGCACGTCGACCAGATCAAGATGGACGCCATAGGCCGGATGGGCGGGCACACCTATGCCTCGACCCGGGCGCAGTTCGACATCAAGACCCAATCCGTCGCCGAATGGCAGAACGGCAGAAAATAGCTCGATCCCGCTCATGCAGGGTTCTTCTTCGCTCCGCCTCGCCGACTGAGGCGCCACCGGCTGCGACATCGCGGAGCGTTGGAAGGCGAGGGGTGAACTCGACCCGGCCTCGCGTCGCCTTATATCGCTAAGGGTTACCGGCAATCGCCGCGCTGCGCCTGCCGGCCGACTTCGCGAAGGTGGCGAGATGATCAAGCGCATGGTGATCATGCTGGTGCTGACCGGCGTGGTCCTCGGCGGCGTCTTCGGCTTCCAGCTGTTCAAGGCGTCGATGATCCAGAAGGTGATGGCGTCGCTCGCCAATCCGCCGCAGACGGTGTCGACGACGGTCGCGACGGCACAGGACTGGCGCTCCACCCTCGAGGCGGTCGGCAGCGTGCGGGCGGTCAACGGCGCCAATCTGAGCGCCGAGGTGCCGGGCATCGTCTCGGCCCTGCATTTCGAATCCGGGGCCGACGTCAAGGCGGGCGACCTGCTGCTGGAGCTGGAGGCTTCCGACGACATCGCCCACCTGAACGCGCTGAAGGCGACCGCCGACCTGCAGCGCATCGTCTTCGAGCGCGACAGCCGCCTCCTGAAGAACCAGGCGATCGCGCAGCAGCAGGTCGATACCGACAAGTCCAACCTGTTGAGCGCCGAGTCGCTCGCCGACCAGCAGCAGGCGCTGGTCGACTACAAGTCGGTCAAGGCGCCGTTCTCCGGCCGGCTCGGCATCCGCCAGGTCGATCTCGGCCAGTATCTCCCGGCCGGGACGCCGATCGTCACGCTGCAGCAGCTCGATCCGATCTATGTCGATTTCTACGTGCCGCAGCAGGCGCTGGCCTCGATCCGCAAGGGCCAGCCCGTCACCGCCAAGGTCGACACCTTCCCCAACCGCAGCTTCAAGGGCGAGGTGTCGTCGATCAACGCGCAGGTCGATACCGCGACGCGGACGGTGCAGATCCGCGCCTCCGTCGAGAACAAGGATTTCCTGCTGCTGCCGGGCATGTTCGCCACCGTCGACATCGAGACCGCTGCGCCGCAGCACTATGTGACGCTGCCGCAGACGGCGATCGCCTATAATTCCTATGGCGACATCGCCTATCTCGTCGATGACAAGGGCAAGGATGCCAACGGCCAGCCGCAGCTCGTGGCCCGGCAGGCCTTCGTCACCACCGGGCCGACGCGCGGCGATCAGGTCGCGATCCTCGACGGCGTCAAGGCGGGCGAGACCGTCGTCACGGCAGGCCAGCTGAAGCTGCGCAACGGCACGCCCGTGCATGTCGACAACACGGTGCAGCCCGCCAATGAAGCCAACCCCAGGCCGGTCGACAAATGATGCCTCGGGCGGGGCGGTTGCCGCCTCCCGGGGCAAGGTGAGCCAGGTGAGCCATGAACTTCACCGATCTCTTCATCCGCCGCCCGGTCCTGGCGATCGTCGTAAGCCTGATGATCCTGGTGCTTGGCCTTCGCGCCATCGGCTCGCTGCCCGTGCTGCAATATCCGCGCACCGAGAACACCGTCGTCACCGTGACGACCACCTATTACGGCGCCGATCCCGACGTCATCGCCGGCTTCATCGCCACGCCGCTGGAGAACGCCATCGCCCAGGCCAATGGCATCGACTACATGAGCTCGACCAGCCAGACCGGCGTCAACGTCATCACCATCTATCTCCGGCTGAACTACGACGCCGACAAGGCGCTGACCGAGATCAACACCAAGGTCGCCTCGGTCCTGAACCAGTTGCCCTCCGGCACCCAGCAGCCGGTCCTGACCGTGAAGGTCGGGCAGACGATCGACGCCATGTATATGGGCTTCGACAGCGACGCGCTGCCGCGCAACAAGATCACCGACTACCTGACCCGCGTCGTCCAGCCAAAGCTGCAGGCGGTGCCCGGCGTGCAGACGGCGGAGATCCTCGGCGGCCAGAATTTCGCGCTCCGCGCCTGGCTCGATCCCGCCAGGCTCGCCGCCTACAACCTGACAGCAACCGATGTCGCCAACGCGTTGCAGCAAAACGATTATATCGCAGGCCTCGGCACCACCAAGGGCCAGATGGTCCAGGTCAACCTGACCGCCTCGACCAGCCTGCACAATGTCCGCGAGTTCTCGGATCTGGTGATCAAATCGGCGAATGGCGCCATCGTCCGCCTGAAGGACGTCGCCAATGTCTCGCTCGGCGCCGACGACTATGAATCGCAGGTCGCCTTCGACGGCAAGCAGGCCGTCTATATCGGCGTCCAGGTTGCGCCGGGCGCCAATCTGCTCAACGTCATCGCCGGCGTGCGGGCGGTGTTCCCGGAGATCCACGACCAGCTTCCGGCCGGCCTGCGCGGCGCCATCGTCTACGACTCGACCGATTTCGTGAACAGCTCGATCCGCGAGGTGATCCTGACGCTGCTGGAGGCGCTGGTGATCGTCACGCTGGTGATCTTCGCCTTCCTCGGCTCGCTGCGCTCGGTGCTGATCCCGACCATCGCCATTCCGCTGTCGCTGATCGGCGCCTTTGCGGTCATGCTGGCCCTCGGCTTCTCGATCAACCTCCTGACGCTGCTGGCGCTGGTGCTGGCCATCGGTCTCGTCGTCGACGATGCCATCATCGTCGTCGAGAACGTCAACCGGCATCTGGATGAGGGCGTGCAGCCGATGCCGGCGGCCATCGCGGCGGCGCGCGAACTGGGCGGGCCGATTCTCGCCATGACGGTGGTGCTCGTCGCGGTCTATGTGCCGATCGGCTTCCAGGGCGGCCTCACCGGCGCGCTGTTCACCGAATTCGCCTTCACGCTGGTCGGCGCGGTGACGATGTCGGCCGTCGTGGCGCTGACGCTGTCGCCGATGATGTGCTCGCGCATCCTGCGGGCGCGCGACCATGACGGGCGCGGCTGGCAGGACCGCTTCGCCGGCCTGATCGACCGCATCTTCAATCGCATCCGCGACCGCTACGAGCGCTGGCTGCGCGGCAGCTTCCGCTACCTGCCGGTCACCGTCACCTTCGCGCTGATCGTGCTCGGCAGCATCTATTTCCTCTATTCGACCGCCAAGAGCGAGCTGGCGCCGCAGGAGGATCAGGGCGTCATCATCTCCTCGTCGACGCCGGCCCCCAACGCCACGCTGCAGCAGAAGCTGCTCTATTCGTCCCAGGTCCACGGCATCATGGCCGGCTATCCCGAAACCGCGCATGTGTTCCAGATCGACGCGCCGAGCACTTCGATCGCCGGCATGGTGTTCACGCCCTGGGACCAGCGCACCCGCACCACCAACGATCTGCAGCCGGTGATCCAGCAGCAGCTGAACGGCGTGGCAGGGGTACGCGCGGCCGCCTTCCAACTGCCGCCTTTGCCGGGCAGCCAGGGCCTGCCGATCCAGTTCGTGCTGAGCACGACGGACAGCTTCGAGCGTCTCAACGACGTGGCGCAGGGCTTCCTGCAGGCGGCGCTGAAGAGCGGGCTCTTCATCTTCCTCGACAGCGACCTGAAGATCGACAGCCCGCAATCCGTGGTCCAGATCGATCGTGACAAGACTGCCCAGCTCGGCCTCAACATGAGCCAGGTCGGCGCGGCGCTGGGCGGGATGCTGGGCGGCGGCTACGTCAATTATTTCAGCCTCGCCAACCGCTCCTACAAGGTGATCCCGCAGGTGCAGCAGACGAGCCGGCTCAATCCGCAGCAATTGATGAACTACTATGTCGGCGTGGTGAACGGCGTGCCGATCCCGCTCTCGGCGGTCGCCTCGATCACGACCAAGGTCATCCCGGAATCGATCAACCATTTCCAGCAGCTGAACAGCGCGACGATCCAGGGCGTCGCCGCGCCCGGCGTGGCGCAGGCCGACGCGCTGAAGTTCCTGCAGGATCTCGCCGTCCGCACCCTGCCACAGGGCTATTCGGTCGATTATGGCGGCCTGTCGCGCCAGTACATCCAGGAATCCTCGGGCTTCCTCGTCACCTTCGGCTTCGCGCTGATCATCATCTACCTGGCGCTGGCGGCCCTGTTCGAGAGTTTCCGCGATCCGGTCATCATCCTGGTGTCGGTGCCGATGTCGATCGCCGGCGCGCTGCTCTTCATCAGCGTCGGCATCGGCGGCGCCAGCCTCAACATCTATACCGAGGTCGGGCTGGTGACGCTGATGGGGCTGATCAGCAAGCATGGCATTCTGATCGTCGAATTCGCCAATGCCGAGCAGATGGCCGGCAAGTCGAAGCGTGAGGCGATCGAGGCCGCCTGCGGCATCCGCCTGCGGCCGATCCTGATGACGACGGCGGCGATGGTGCTCGGCGTCATCCCGCTGATCACGGCGACCGGGGCAGGGGCCGTGTCCCGCTTCAACATGGGACTGGTGATCGCC
>JAFKJZ010000238.1 GCA_017305815.1 Hyphomicrobiales bacterium | reverse complement strand
CCGAGCGGCGCCTCTCGCCGAAGACACTGGAGGCGGCGCTGATTGCCGTCGGCGGCGCCTGCCAGGCCGTCGATGCCGTCCTCGACGGCGACGCCAAGAACGCCTTCTGCGCCATGCGTCCGCCCGGCCACCATGCCGAGCCGGACCGCGCCATGGGCTTCTGCTTCTTCAACCAGGCGGCGATCGCCGCTCGCCACGCCCAGCGCGGCCACGGCGTCGGGCGCGTCGCAGTTGTCGACTGGGACGTGCATCACGGCAATGGCACGCAGGCGATCTTCTGGGACGATCCCTCCGTGCTCTATGCCTCGACGCACCAGATGCCGCTCTATCCCGGCACCGGCGCGGCCTCGGAGAGGGGGGCCGGCAACATCGTCAACGCGCCGCTGGCGCCGGGCGCCGATGGCGAGGATTTTCGCGCCGCCTTCGATGGCTCCATCCTGCCGGCGCTGGAGCGCTTCGCGCCGGAACTCGTCATCATCTCGGCCGGCTTCGACGCCCATTCGCGTGACCCGCTCGCGCAGCTCGAACTCGTCGAGGCGGACTTCGCCTGGGCGACGGACCGGCTGATGGATCTGGCCGACCGTCACGCGCATGGCCGCATCGTCAGCATCCTCGAAGGCGGCTATGACCTGAAGGCGCTCGCCGCCTCGACCGCTGTCCATGTCGAGGCGTTGATGCACGCCGGCTGACGCCCGGCACGGCTTGCATCACGACGCCCTTTGGCCGAAAAGGTTGGCCGCGCAATTCCGGAGACCCGCCCATGTCCGACGTCCAGACCGCCCTTGATGGCCTCTCCTTCGAGAAGGCCCTGGCCGAGCTCGAGACCATCGTCGGCCATCTCGAGCGCGGCGACGTCCCGCTCGAGGAATCGATCAAGATCTACGAGCGCGGCGAAGCGCTGAAGAAGCATTGCGAGGCGCTTCTGAAGCAGGCCGAAACCAAGGTCGAGAAGATCCGCACCGGCGGCAACGGCCAGGCGACCGGCACCGAGCCGCTCGACGTCGAATAGCGGCGACGCGTGCGCGGGCCCGTTCGCTGAACAATCCGTCGCCGCGACCGCGCCTTTCGGCTGATACTGCGCCTCTCCATTATCGGTGCGAACCGAACGCGAAGGAGATTGCCATGAGCCGCTTGCCCGACATCGACCCGGTTTTCGGCGACGCCGCCTCGGCCGACGCCATCGAACTCGTCGTCGTGCCGCGTTCCGTCGATATTGGCGGCTTCGCGGTCAAGCGCGCCCTGCCGACCATCAAGCGGCGCATGGTCGGGCCTTTCATCTTCCTCGACCAGATGGGCCCCGGCGAATTTCCGGCCGGCGAAGGGCTCGACGTGCGGCCGCATCCCCACATCGGCCTCGCGACCGTCACCTATCTCTTCGATGGTGAGATCATCCACCGCGATTCGACCGGCGTCGAACAGGCGATCCAGCCGGGCGACGTGAACTGGATGACCGCCGGCCGCGGCATCGCCCATTCCGAGCGCTCCAGCCAGGAATTCCGCCGCCGCGCCAACGACCGGCGGATCGGCGGCCTGCAAACCTGGGTGGCGCTGCCAAAGGACCAGGAAGAGGTCGCCCCAGTCTTCCATCACCATGCCCGCGCCGACCTGCCGGTGATTACCGGCGACGGCGTCGATCTCCGGCTGATTGTCGGCTCCGCCTATGGGGAGACCTCGCCGGTGAAAACCTTCTCCGACACGATCTATGCCGACGTGCTGTTGCAACCGGGAGGCCGGCTGCCGATCGACGCCGAGCACGAGGAGCGCGCGCTCTACATCTTCGAGGGCGAGATCGAGATCTCGGGCGACGTGTTCGAGGCGGGTCGGCTGCTGGTGCTGCGTCCCGGCGACCGGATCAGCCTGACCGCCCGCGCGCCGACGCGGCTGATGCTGGTCGGCGGCGCGCCGATGGACGGGCCGCGCCACATCTGGTGGAACTTCGTCTCCTCGTCGAAGGAGCGCATCGAGCAGGCCAAGAACGACTGGAAGTCAGGCCGCTTCGACAAGGTCTTTGGGGACGAAAGCGAGTTCATTCCCCTGCCGGAAGGGCCGTAGGGCGAAATCTCACCCTACGCTCGGCGTCATCCCGGGCGAAGACCCGGGAACCATTCAGCCGGGTTAAAAGGCGTTTCGTGCTCGGCAGGCTTCGGCTGCATGGATCCTCGCCTGCGCGAGGATGACGGCGAGCTTGTGGAGACAACCGTCTACCCTGGCCTGCGTCCCTCAGAGGAACACCGGCTCCTCGACCAGTTGCACGCCGAATTTTTCCAGCACGCCGTCCTTGATCCGCGTCGCCAGGGTGGTGATCTCGGCGGCCGAGCCGCCGCCGTGATTGACGAGGATCAGCGCGTGGCGGTCATAGACGCCGACATGGCCGAGGCGGATGCCCTTGAAGCCGCTCTGCTCGACCAGCCATGCGGCCGAAAGCTTGACCTGACCGTCGGGCTGCGGATAGCCGCCGAGCTTCGGATAGTCCGCCTTCAGCGCCTCGTGCTTCGCCGCCGCGACGATCGGGTTCTGGAAGAAGCTGCCGGCATTGCCGATCACCGCCGGATCGGGGAGCTTTCGCCCGCGCACGGCGACGACCTCGTCGAACACCGCCTGCGGGCTGGCGTCGGCGGCATTGGCGAAGATCGCGGCAATGTCGGGATAGGTCAGCACCGGTTGCCAGGGACGCGGCAGGCGGAAGCGCACGCCGGTGACGACATAGCGGCCCGGATGATGTTTGAAGACGCTGTCACGATAGGCGAAGGCGCAGTCATCCCCGCCGAAGGCGACGAACTCTCCGGTTTCGATGTCGAAGGCGCGCAGGCTTTCGAAGCGATCCTGCAATTCGATGCCGTAGGCGCCGATGTTCTGCACCGGCGCGGCCCCCACGGTGCCGGGGATCAACGCCAGGTTCTCGAGCCCAGGATAGCCCTGGGCGAGCGTCCAGCGGACAAAATCGTGCCAGGTCTCGCCGGCGGCGGCTTCGACGATCCAGGCGTCTTCCCTCACCTCGACCAGCCGGCGACCGGCGCTGCGCATCAGCAGGGTGACTCCATCGAAGTCCGCGCTCAGCACGATGTTGCTGCCGCCGCCGAGGAGCCGGCGCGGCAGGTTCCGCAGTTGCGGATCGGCCAGCGCCGAGACGAGATCGGCCTCGGAGCGGATCTCGACCGCATAGCGACTGCCGGCGTGGAAGCCGAAACTGTTGCAGGCGTCGAGCGGATAGTCGGTCAGAATCTCGTGCATTCTCATCCTGCGGCGAAGGCAAGCGAAACATGCCTTCCTATGACGGATTGCTGCGGCGGCGTCGACCGCCCGCTAGCGCACGTCGCGGAGCATGCCCTTTGCCAGGCCGTGATAGAGCGATTCCGGGGCGAGAATGCGGGAGACGCCATAGCCGATCACCGAGGCGCACATCACCGGAATGACGTTGGAGGTGTCGCCGGTCATTTCGAGGATAATGACGAACGCGGTGATCGGCGCCTGCACCACGCCAGCGAAATAGCCCGCCATGCCGAGCAGCGCCGCGATGCCGGCGGGGCCGCCAAGCGCCACGCCGATCAGGCTGCCGACGCCGGTTCCAACCGCCAGCGACGGCGCGAAGATACCGCCCGGAATTCCCGAAAGCGAGGAAAGTAGGGTCGAGGCGAGCTTGGCCGGCGCGAAATACCAGGGCAGCACGCCGCCCTCGACGGCGATCTTCGCCTGCTCGTAGCCGGTGCCGAAGCTGATGCCGCCAGTGACGATGCCGATCAGCGCGACACCAAGACCGCAGAGCCCGGCGACCAGCAATGTGCGTGGCAGCGGCCTGGCCGAGTTCCAGCGCCGGAGCGCCAGCGTCCCGCGCAGCATCAGGCTGGAGAAGAGCGCCCCGGCCGCACCGCCGAGGATGCCGCAGGCGGCGACGAGCACCCAGCCCTGCAGGCCGACGACGATGTCCGAGGTCGAGCCGAAATAGCTGTAGTTGCCGACGAGGCCGAGCGAGACGAGGCCGCCGATGATGACGGCGGAGAGGACGAGGCCGCTTGTACGCAGCTCGAACGATCGGCTCATTTCCTCGATGGCGAAGACGATGCCGGCTAGCGGCGTGTTGAAGGCGGCCGAGATGCCGGCGGCAGAGCCGGCGAGGATCAGCCCGCGCTCGCGCCCCATCCGGCCGATCTCGCCGGCCTTCAGCATGATCGACGCGCCGATCTGCACGGTCGGCCCCTCGCGGCCGATCGAGCCCCCCGAGGCTATGCCGATCAGGGTCAGCAGGATCTTGCCGAAGGCGACCCGCAGCGACAGCAGCTTGTCGCGGTTCGCCGGGTCGGTCAGGTGGCGGGCGGCGATCGCCTGCGGAATGCCGCTGCCCTGCGAACCGGGAAACACAGTGCGGGCGAGATGCGCGCAGACGAGGAAGCCGAGTGGCGTCAAGACGAGCGGCACCCACCAGCCAAAGCCCAGCAGCCGGTGGAACACCGACTGGCTCCAGTCGGCGCTATAGGCGAAGGCGACGCTGACGAGGCCGGTCGCCAGCGCTCCCAGCCAGAAGACGAGGCGCCGGCGCCAGATCGTGGTCGAAAGCCAGAGCCGCCGGGGCCGGCGCATGAACCGTCGCTGTCGCAGCACGCTGTCATCCGTCCATCGTTCGGCGCGCCGGACGAGCGGCGCGCAAAAGTCCTGGCGACAGGCACGGATGCCCGCCGCCGCGATGCAGGCGTCAGGCGCCCGTCAGAGGGACATAGTCGATCTCGAGGAACGACTCCACCTCGGGAATCCAGCGGTCCCTGACGAAGGCGACATGGACCGGGTGGTCGTTGTAGCCGGCATAGGCCGCTTCGTCGGCAAACTCCATCGAGAAGCCGAAATCATAATCGTTCTTGCGGCTGACCTGGCGAAGCTGCTCGAATCGCTCGACGCCGGGGATCTCCGCAAGCACCAGCGCCTCGGCCAGAAAGCCCTGCTCTGCTTCGGAATCTTTCGCGTGCTTCAACCGGAAGACGACGGTGTGCCGGATCATGCTGTTCCCTCGAATGCGTGATGCGGCCACAGTAACGGCCACGGACCCGCGCGCAACCACGCGGGATTTGGCCGCGCCTTTGACTGGCCGCGCGCGTTGCCACTCGCGGCTGCGTCGTGTAACCGTGCCCCGTTCATGTAACAGTCACGCTCGATAGATGACCGGCAAGCTCGATACGCCCCTTCTCGATACCGTCGCAACGCCCGCCGACCTCCGCAAGTTGCCGGAGAGCGCGCTCGCGCAGCTGGCGGGGGAACTGCGCGCCGAAACCATCGACGCCGTCTCGATCACCGGCGGCCATCTCGGCGCCGGCCTCGGCGTCGTCGAACTGACGGTGGCGCTGCACTACGTGTTCGACACGCCGGCCGACCGGATCATCTGGGACGTCGGCCACCAGGCCTATCCGCAC
>JAFKJZ010000237.1 GCA_017305815.1 Hyphomicrobiales bacterium | reverse complement strand
GACCGCGATCGGCCGCAAGCGCTACACCGACGCGATCCGCCTCGACGACCAGTTCCACCGCACCATCGCCGAGATCAACAATCTCTCCATGCTGTGGCGGGCGGTCGATATCTCCAAGGCGCAGATGGATCGCGGCCGCTATCTGGCGCTGCCCCGCCCCGGTTCGGGCGAGACGACCATCGCCCAGCACCAGGCGATCCTCGCCGCTCTCGCCGCGCGGGACGGGGATCGCGCCATGGAAGCGATGCGCGTGCATCTCGACACGTCGCTGCGCAACACGCTGAGCCTCATCGGCGACATATTGGAGCCAGCCGAGCGATAAGCGGAAAGACGGGGCTCTCCGGCCGGAGAGCCCCGCGATCGCTTCAGAGCACCACGACCTTGGAGCCGTCGGGAACGCGGCCATAGAGGTCGATGACGTCCTGGTTCATCATGCGGATGCAGCCGGAGGAAACCGCCTCGCCGATCGACCAGGGCTGGTTGGTGCCATGGATGCGGTAGAGCGTGTCCTTGCCATCCTTGAACAGGTAGAGCGCGCGGGCGCCGAGCGGGTTTTCAGGCCCACCCTCCATGCCGCCCGCCCATTGCTGGTTGATCTCCGGCGAGCGGGCGATCATGTCCTGCGTCGGCGTCCAGCGCGGCCACTGGCGCTTGTACTGGACATTGGCGGTGCCGGCGAATTCGAGCCCCGCCTTGCCGACGCCGACGCCGTAGCGCATCGCCGTGCCGCCCTCCTGCACGAGATAGAGATAGCGCTCATGCGGGTCGACGACGATCGTACCCGGCGGCTGGTCGGTCGGATACTCGACCTGGGTGCGGATGTTGCGCGGCTTCAGCTTGTCGAGCGCAACCGCAGGAACCGGGAACTTCTCCGTGTCGATCGCCGCGTAGTGGCTGGCGACCTGCGGGTCGACGACCAGGGTGGCGGTGGCGTCGGGACGCGGGCCCGTCGAGGCGCAGGCGGCGAGCGCGATGGGAAGCAGAAGCGCGACGGCCGCTTGCCGGGCAGCGCGCATCGGGACGAAGGACATCGGGGGGAGATTTCCGGTTCGGGGAGATGGGAGTGGTGGTTCGGCGGGCAGGATCAATTGACCGCCTGTCGGCGCCGCGCCTCGGCGACCGCCTGCTTAAAGCCGTTATAGTCGAGAGTCGAGGTGCGGAAATCGCCGATCAGGTAGGTCGGCGTGCCGTTCATGCCGAGCCCGAGCGCCTGGGCGTGGTTGCGCTTCATGAGCGCCGAGATCTGCGGGCCATGCGCCGAGAGATCCGCCTGCAGGCGGTTCACGTCGACGCCGGAGGCCTTGATCGCCTGCAGCATCTCCGCGCCGGACCGATGCCCGCCCGAAAGGCGCATCAGCGCATTGTGGGCCGCGACATACTTGCCCTGGTACTTGGCCGCGAGCGCGTATTGCGCGCCCTGGACGGAGGCGGCCGAAAGAATGGCCCAGTCCTTGTAGACGAGCCGGATGCGGCCATCCTCTTTGACAACGCGGGCCAGGTCGACGGCCGAAAGCTTGCAGTAGGGGCAGTTGTAATCGAAGAAGGCGACGATCGTGACATCGCCGCGCGGATTGCCGCCGACCGGCGCTTCGGGGTCCCGCAGCACCGAACTCACGTCGACGCTCTTCGCCAAAGCGGCGTTGCCGCCCAGCATCAGGGCGGAGGAGCCGGCGAGGCCGGCGGCGGCGAGACCGAGGAAGAAACGGCGGTTCATGAGGGACTCCATTCTGGAAAAGCGGTCGGCTCGGGGGCAACGCGACCAGGCTGCTCGATACGCTCGAGACGTTGGGTGAGGTCGGCGAGGGAAACCGCCCCGATCAGGCGCGAGCCGGCGATCTCCGCCCCGGCCGGGCCAAGCAGAAACATCGTCGGCGGCCCGACGACGCCGAAGCGCCGCATCAGCCGTCGGCTGTCCTCGCCGTCCCGGGTGACATCGGCCTTGATTAAGGCGACGTTCGACAGCGGCGTCGCAAGGCCGGGCTCGGCCAGGACGCGGTCATTCGACTTGCACACGGTGCACCAGTCGGCGGTAAAGGCGACGAGAATGGGGCGGCCATCCGCCTCGGCCGCCGACACCGCCTGGTCGAAAGCGGCTTCCGAGTGCACGACCAGCGCCGGCGATGCCGCTACGGGGGCGGCTCCCGCCCCGGCGAGAAAGGCGAGCGGGCGCATGGGATCGGTCGCTCCGCCGGCGAAGCCGACGATCAGCGCCGCGCCATAGACGGCGGCTGCCAGGCCGGCCGATTTCCGCAGTCTCCGCCAGGATCCGGTCGTCGCGTCGAGCGCATCGAACGCGCCCAGGAACACGGCGGCGCCGAGCGCGCCGACGCCCCAGACGGGCAAGGCAAAGGCCCCGGGCAGGACGCGCAGCACCATGGCGGCGGCAAGCCCGAGGAAGATGATGCCGAAGGCCTGCTTGACCCGCACCAGCCAGGCGCCGGATTTCGGCAGGAAGCGGCCGCCAAAGGTGCCGAACACGATCAGGGGCAGGCCCATGCCGAGGCCGAGCGCGAAAAGCGCCGCCGCGCCGCGCGCGCCATCGCCGGTCTGGGCGACATAGAGAAGCGCCGCTGCGAGCGGCGGCGTGACGCAGGGCCCGACGATCAGCGCCGAGCCGAAGCCGAGCGCGGCCGCCCCGGCGACCGATCCGGCGCGGCCCTGCGTGCGGCCGGCGATCCATCCGCTCCAGCGCGCCGGCGCCTGCAGTTCAAACAGACCGAACATGGACAAGGCGAGCAGCACGAAGACCGCCGCCATCAGGCCGAGCGCCCAAGGCGCCTGCAGCACGACCTGCAGGTTCTCTCCCGACCAAGCGGCGACGAGGCCGAGCGCGCCATAGGCCAGCGCCATGGCAACGACATAGACGGAAGAAAGCGCGAAACCGCGCCGCGCCGACAGGCTTTCTCCGGAGCGCGCCAGCATGCCGGAGAGGATCGGGATCATCGGGAAGACGCAGGGCGTAAGAGACAAGAGCAGCCCGAAGCCGAGGAAGGCGACCAGCGTCCAGGCCAGATTGCCGGACATCAGCGAGGCGGAATCGGACGCCACCGGGATTCCAGGGACCTGGGCCGGAGCGCCGGCATCCGCGAAGGAGGCCTGCGTCACGGCGGTCGTCGCGGGAGCCGTCTCCGGGGCCCCGCCCTCCGGAGCGCCAAAGCCGAATCCGGTTTCGACGTCGCTCAGCGCGAGCGACGCGAGATCGAGCGCCTTTGTCACCGGCGGATAGCAGATGCCGTCCTCGGCGCAGCCCTGGTAGGTGATGCGGAGCGAGCCCGAAGACTGCGTCTCGCCGAGCCGCGCCGTGATCTGGTTGTGGTAGATTTCGGTCGATCCGAAGTTCGGATCGTCCTTCATCTCGCCCGGCGGCGTGGTCACGACAAGCGCCTTGTCGCCGGCGACGAGGATCTTTTCGCGATAGAGGTAGTGGCCCGGCGCGATCTGCCATTCGAGCTGGAGGCCGGCCTTGGCATCGCGCTCGACCTGCAGGCGGAACGCGTCGTCGACCGGCAGCGGAACCTTGGCGACGGCCGCGCCGCCAAGCAGCGCAACGAGACAGACGATCGCGAGGATCGTACGGTGAATCAGCTTTTGCGGCATCGCGACCCCGTGTGATTGCGAGGAGCGACATGAGATCGCCACCTTAAGCCAGCCTTAAGGCGCGGACGGAATACCGGACGCGATCTGGCAACAGCCTCGCAAAGGCAAGCAGGCAAAGGGAAACGAGAATGCGCGTTCTCGTCGTCGAAGACGACCCGATCCTTCTCGACGGCATCAAGGTCGGCCTGGCGCTCGGCGGCGTGACCGTCGATGGCGTCGCGACCTGCGCCGATGCGCGCGCGGCGCTCGCCACCTCGCGCTTCGACGCGATCGTGCTCGACCGGATGCTGCCGGACGGCTCCGGCCTCGACGTGCTCGGCGAGATGCGCGGCGCGGGCGACACGACGCCGGTCGTGCTCCTGACCGCGCTGGATGAAACCGCCGACCGGATCCTCGGGCTCGACAGCGGCGCCGACGACCATATCGGCAAGCCGTTCGATCTGGACGAGCTGGCGGCAAGGGTGCGCGCGGTGGCGCGCCGCAACGCCGGCCGCGCCGCTCCGCTGATGCAGGCCGGCGCCATCGCGCTCGACCCATCGACGCTCTCGGTCACCGTCGCCGGCGAGCCCGTCTCGCTGTCGCGGCGGGAGTTCTCCGTGCTGGCCGCGCTGATGGAGCGGCCGGGAACGGTCCGCTCGAAGAGCGAAATCGAGGACCGGCTCTATGGCTGGCAGGAAGAGGTCGAAAGCAACGCGGTCGAGGTTCACATCCACAATCTGCGCAACAAGATTGGCCGAACTGCGGTCGAAACCGTGCGCGGCCTCGGCTATCGCATCCGGTCGGCGACATGAACTCGCTGAAGCGGCGCCTTTTCGCCATTCTGGTCGCGGCGACCGGCATCATCTGGCTGGTCGCCGGGGCGTGGATCTATGTCAGCAGCCGTTCGGAACTCGAGCATGTGCTCGACACGAGGCTGCAGGAAGCCGCGCGAATGGTGCATTCGCTCGTCGACGGCCACAACCTGCCGGCCTCCGGCGGTGCAGGCGGCCAGGCCCTGCTCCTGCCCGAGACTTCCAGCTATGAGCGCCAGCTCTCCTGCCAGATCTGGTCGCTGGACGGCCGGCTCGTCGCCCGCTCGACCGGCGCGCCGGCCGTGCAACTGGCCGACAATGTGGACGGATATTCGGACCGGGTCGTCGCCGGTGAATCCTGGCGCGTTTATTCGATCGAAGATCCGGTCAAGCGCGTGCGCGTCATGGTGGGCGACCGCATCGGCCTGCGCCAGAAGCTCGTCACCGACCTGATCATCGGCCTGCTGGCGCCGGCGCTGCTGATGCTGCCGGTGCTCGGCCTGCTGATCTGGGCGAGCCTCGGACGCGGGCTGCGGCCGCTTCGCGACATGGCCGAAGACCTCGAGCAGCGCGACGCCGAGGACATGCGCCCGCTCGACGCCGGCAAGCTGCCGACGGAACTGCAGCCGCCCGCCGAAGCGCTCAACGCGCTGTTCGACAAGGTCGAGGCGGCGCGCCGGCACGAGCGCGAGATCGCCGCCTTCGCGGCGCATGAACTGCGCACGCCGCTCGCCGGGCTGAAGACCCAGACCCAGATCGCGCGCGCCGCCTCCGACCCGGCGGTGCGAGACCACGCGCTGTCGCAGATCCTCGTCTCCGTCGACCGCACGACGCGGCTGGTCCGCCAGCTGCTGGCTCTGACCAAGCTCGAGGCGGAAAGCCCGGTCGCACGGACGCTGTCGCACCGGGCCTCCGACCTGCTGGCGGAAATCGTCTCGACCAGCCCGCCGGCGGCGAACATCCGTGTCGACATCGACCCGGCGCTCGCCGAGATCCGCCTGCCCGGCCCGCGCGAGACCTGGA
>JAFKJZ010000236.1 GCA_017305815.1 Hyphomicrobiales bacterium | reverse complement strand
TGTCGCGCGACGCCGGGGGGCGCGGCGAGATCCTTTCCAATGTCGTGCTGTCGCAGATCGACGACCATGCCGCCTTTGGCGGCGTCGTGCCGGAGATCGCCGCCCGCGCCCATGTCGAGGCGCTCGATCGCATCGTGCAGGCGGCGATGGACGAGGCGGGCGTCGGCTTCGGCGATCTCGACGCCATTTCGGCGACAGCGGGCCCCGGCCTGATCGGCGGCGTCATCGTCGGGCTGACGACGGCCAAGGCGCTGGCGCTCGCCGCCGACAAGCCGCTGGTCGCGATCAACCACCTGGAGGGCCATGCGCTGACGGCGCGGCTCACCGACGGCATCGCCTTTCCCTATCTGCTGCTGCTGGTCTCCGGCGGCCATACCCAGATCCTGCTGGTGCGCGGCGTCGGCGATTATGAGCGCTGGGGCACCACCATTGACGATGCGCTGGGCGAAGCCTTCGACAAGACGGCGAAGCTGCTTGGCCTTCCCTATCCGGGCGGCCCGGCTGTCGAGCGCGCCGCCGCCCGCGGCAATCCCCATCGCTTCTCGCTGCCACGGCCGATGTATGGCCGGCCCGGCGCCGATTTCTCCTTCTCCGGCCTGAAGACGGCGCTGCGCATTGAGGCCGAGGCGATCGCGCCGCTGTCGGAGACCGACGTCGACGATCTCTGCGCCGCCTTCCAGCAGACGGTGACGCTGGTGGTGTGCGACCGCATCGGCCATGCGCTCGACCGGTTCCGGGCCGAGTTTCCGGATCTTGCCGACCCGACCCTGGTGGTGGCCGGCGGCGTCGCCGCCAACAAGGCGCTGCGCGCCGGCCTCGACGCCGAGCTTTCCGCGCGCGGCTTCCGCCTGGTGGCGCCGCCGCATGCGCTCTGCACCGACAATGGCGCGATGATCGCCTGGGCCGGAGCGGAAAGGCTGGCACTCGGCCTGCACGACGATCTCGCTGCGCCGGCGCGGCCGCGCTGGCCGCTCGACCAGATGGCGGCGCCGATGCTCGGCTCCGGTCACAAGGGAGCGAAGGCGTGAGCGACGCCGTCATCCGCAAGAGCAAGGTCGTGCTCTATGCCACCTGGCGCGGCAGGCTGCTCGTCTTCCGCGAGCCGGATTTTCCCGAATATGGCATCCAGGTGCCCGGCGGCACGATGGAGCCGGGCGAGACGCCAGAGCAGGCGGCGCGGCGCGAATTTCTGGAAGAGACCGGGTTGGTCGCGCCGGATGCCATGACGCGGCTCGGCGAGCGCGACTATCGCTACGCGCCGGAGGGCGGCCCCGAGCGGCAGCACCGGCGCTGGTTCTTCCATCTGCCGCTCGAAGGCGACTTCGCCGAAAGCTGGGAGCAGCTGGAAATGCACCCGGATGGCGGCGGCCCGCCGATCCGCTTCGCGCTCTATTGGCTCGACCTGCCGCTCGGCGAGGCGCTGTTCGGCGAACTGGATGCGCTGCTCGACCGATTGCCCGCGCTGGAGATGGCATCATGACGATCGACCATATCGCCGTCGTCGGCGCCGGCGCCTGGGGCTCGGCGCTGGCGCTCGCCGCCCACCGCGCCGGCCGCAGGGTCACGCTCTGGGGCCGCAACGCGGCCGACATGGCGGCGTCGCGCGAGAACAGCGCCCATCTGCCGGGCGTAAAACTGCCGGACGCGATGCAGGTCACCGACCGGGTCGAGGAGGTGCTTTCCGCCGACGCGATCCTGCTGGCGACGCCGGCGCAGACGGTGCGCGAGGTCGCCGGCCGTCTCGAGGCCATCCGCGAGGACACGCCGGTCGTGCTCTGCGCCAAGGGGCTGGAGCGCGGCACCGCCAAGCGGATGACCGAGGTGCTGGCCGAGGCGCTGCCGCCGGCCGCTCCCGCCGTGCTGTCTGGACCGAGCTTCGCCGTCGACGTGGCGCGCGGCCTGCCGACCGCTGTCACCATCGCCGCGACGGAGCTGAAGCTCGCCATGGCGCTCTGTCACGCGCTCGGCTCCGCAAGCTTCCGTCCCTATGCCGAGACCGACATGCTCGGCGTCGAGATCGGCGGCGCCTTCAAGAACGTGCTGGCGATCGCCGCCGGCATCGTCGCCGGCCGCGAATTCGGCGCCAGCGCGAGTGCTGCCGTGATCGCGCGCGGATTCGCCGAATTGCGCCGGCTCGGCGAGGCGCAGGGCGCGCTGCCGGAAACGCTGATGGGCCTTTCCGGTCTCGGCGACCTCGTCCTCACCTGCTCGTCGGTGCAATCGCGCAATTTCGCCTATGGCCATGCGCTCGGCAGCGGCGCCGCCCTGCCGCCGGCATTGGCCGAGGGCGCCGCGACGGCGCCGGTGGCGCGCGATCTCGCCCGTCGCCTCGACGTGCCGATGCCGATCACCGAGGCGGTGGCCGCCATTCTCGAAGGTACGCTGTCTATCGACGCGGCGGCGGAAGCGCTGATGCTGCGGCCGCTGAAGCGCGAAGTCGATTGAGGCGCGCCGGCCCGGAGCCGTTCGACCGCTATCCCCTCTCGCGTTGAACACCGCCCTTTACGTGTGCCCGCCTGCCGCCTACCGTGCGGCCCGCATTTGCTGGAGGTCCTCATGCATTTTGTTGCTATCCTGAACGATCGCGATGACGGCCTGCCCGTCCGTCTCGAGAACCGTCCCGCCCACATCGAGTGGCTCAAGGAAGCCGGCATCGCCATCGCCGGTCCGTTCCTGAACGACAAGGGCGACATGTGCGGTTCGCTGCTGATCCTCGAGGCCGAGGACGAAGCGGCGGCGCGCGCCGTGCTCGCCGGCGATCCCTATGCCAAGGCGGGCCTGTTCAAGTCGACCGAAGTCCGGCCGTGGCGCTGGGCCGTCGGCAAGCCGGCCTGACCGGCACACCGGCTTTCATCGTTTCCATCGGAGCGTCCCATGGCCTACTGGCTCTTCAAGTCCGAACCCGACGTGTTCTCCTTCGACGATCTGGCGAAGAAGGGCGCGGCCGGCCAGGAATGGGACGGTGTCCGCAACTACCAGGCGCGCAACAACATGCGCGCCATGCAGCTCGGCGATCGCGGCTTCTTCTACCATTCCAATATCGGCAAGGAGATCGTCGGGATCGTCGAGGTGGCAAAGCTCGCCCACCCGGATTCGACCGATGACAGCGGCCGCTGGGAATGCGTCGACCTGCGCGCCGTCCGGCCCGTCCCAAAGCCCTATTCGCTGGAGATGGCCAAGGCCGAGCCGCGGCTTGAGGGCATGGCGCTGGTCGGCAATTCGCGTCTTTCCGTGCAGCCGGTCGGCGACGCTCACTGGAAGCTGATCTGCGAGCTGTGCGGGCTCGATCCGGCCGCGATCTGAGCCCGGATTGATCGCCGATCCCGCGCGCTTCGTCGTCGAGCAGACCCGGCTGGCGCCGGTCGCCTTCGTTCCGGAAATTGAGCTTTATCAAGCGGATGAGGCAACCGCGCTTTGGCATCTGACCGAAGCGGCGCTGGATCGCGCCGACTTGCCGCCACCGTTCTGGGCCTTCGCCTGGGCGGGCGGGCAGGGGCTGGCGCGGCATGTTCTCGACCATCCGGAACTCGTGCGAGGCAGGCGCGTGCTGGATTTCGCCTCCGGTTCCGGGCTGGTTGCGATCGCCGCCGCCAGGGCCGGCGCGAGCCATGTCGCCGCCGTCGACATCGATCTCTTCGCAGTTGCAGCAATTTCTTTGAATGCTGCAGCAAACGGCGCGACGATCGACGCCCGGCAGGCCGATGTGATCGGATCCGCGGCCGGCGATTTCGACGTGCTGCTCGCCGGCGACGTCTTCTACGATTCCGGTTTCGCGGCGCGGCTGATGCCCTGGTTGGCGGCGCTCGCCGCGGCGGGCGTGACGGTCATCGCCGGCGACCCGGACCGGACCTACCGGCCGAGGATCGCGGTGCGCGATCTCGCCGTCTACCAGGTCCCGGTTCATCCCGCGTTGGAGGACGCGGCGGTGAAGCGGGTGCGAGTTCTTGAAGTCGGCTTTTGCGAACCGCTCCAGACTGGCTTGCCGGAAGTGCCGGGATTCGCATAATGCCGCCTGCATAAGGGCGTGCACCGCCACAAGCGGGGCTGCCAGGGAGGAATGAAGATGCACGACAAGATCTATCCGGTCTCGGACGACTGGGCGAAGAGCGCACAGATCGACGAGCCGACCTATCGCGCCATGTATCAGCGCTCGGTCGAGGATCCGGATGGCTTCTGGGCCGAGCAGGCCAAGCGGATCGACTGGATCACGCCGTTCACCAAGGTGAAGAATACCTCGTTCGCGCCGGACAACGTCTCGATCAAATGGTTCGAGGACGGCGCGCTCAACGTCTCGGCGAACTGCGTCGACCGCCACCTCGCCAAGCGCGCCGAGCAGGTGGCGATCCTCTGGGAGGGCGACAATCCCACCGAAAGCCGCTCGATCACCTATCGCGAGCTTTCCGAGCAGGTGAATGTCTTCGCCAATGTGCTGAAGGAGATGGGCGCCAAGAAGGGCGACCGGATCACCATCTACATGCCGATGATCCCGGAGACGGCCTTCGCGATGCTCGCCTGCACGCGCATTGGCGCCGTGCATTCCGTGGTTTTCGGCGGCTTCTCGCCGGACAGCCTCGCCGGCCGTATCGAGGATTGCGGCTCGAAGCTGGTGATCACCGCAGACGAGGGCCTGCGGGCCGGCAAGAAGATCCCGCTGAAGGCCAATGTCGACGCGGCGCTCGCCAAGCTCGGCGGCGACGTGAAGACGCTGGTCGTGCAGCGCACCTTCGCCGACATCCCGATGCAGAACGGCCGCGACGTCTTCTACAACGATCTCGCCAAGACCGTGTCGCAGCATTGCGAGCCGGAGGCGATGAACGCCGAGGACCCGCTGTTCATCCTCTATACGTCGGGTTCGACCGGCAAGCCGAAGGGCGTGCTGCACACCACCGGCGGCTATCTCGTCTATGCCTCGCTGACGCACAGCAAGGTGTTCGACTACCGCGACGGCGACATCTACTGGTGCACGGCCGATGTCGGCTGGGTCACCGGCCATTCCTACATCGTCTATGGCCCGCTTTCGAACGGCGCCACCACGCTGATGTTCGAGGGCGTGCCGAGCTATCCGACCAACTCCCGCTTCTGGGAGGTGATCGACAAGCACAAGGTCAACATCTTCTACACGGCGCCGACGGCGATCCGCGCGCTGATGCAAGCCGGCGACGAGCCGGTCAAGAAAACCTCGCGCGCGTCGCTGCGCCTGCTCGGCTCGGTCGGCGAGCCGATCAATCCGGAAGCATGGGAATGGTACCACCGCGTCGTCGGCGACGACCGCTGCCCGATCGTCGACACCTGGTGGCAGACCGAGACCGGCGGCATCCTGATCACCCCGCTGCCGGGCGCCATCGCCCAGAAGCCGGGCTCGGCGACGCTGCCCTTCTTCGGCGTCCAGCCGGCGATCGTCGACGGCGAGGGCAAGGTGCTGGAAGGTGTGGCCGAGGGCAACCTCATCATC
>JAFKJZ010000235.1 GCA_017305815.1 Hyphomicrobiales bacterium | reverse complement strand
GGGCAGATCGACGGCCCGGGTCTCGAGCGTGCGCTCGACCTGCAGTATCGGATCGGCTCCACCGAACGCCGGCTGAGCGTCGACGAGGTGGTCGATCTTCGCTACCAGCCAGCGCCAACTCCGGCCCCCGCCCTGCGCGCCATCGCCTGACGGTTGCCGGCGCGAATGAATCCGCTTCGGCGGTTCGGTCGCCGATCGGCAGGAAGCCGCGACGCTTCAACCACGGCTGGCGACCTAGCCCAGCGCCGCCTGTTCGCGGCAGATCCGGTCGACGAGCGCGTCGAACTCACCGCGTGGCGGGCGCTGGACGGCGAGGCGCTGCTTCAGGTGCCGGATCGGCTCGGCCAGGATCTCGTCGAGGCTCTCGGCGCACTGGAAATCGCCCGCCACGCTCTTGACCTTGGAATTGTCGAAGATCGCCGTCCACGCCTTGTCGCCGGTCAGCGGACCGATCCACTCCGGATTGTAACGAACCAGCGTGTCGGTCGGGACATGCACGATCTTCGCCTCGACGCCAAGCAGCCGACCAATCGCCTTCTGGATGTCGTCCCAGATATGGGCCCGGTCGCCGGTGATGTGGAAGACGTCGTTCAGCGCCGCCTTCTTACCGAACAGGCCGACGAACGGCACGGCGAAATCGACCGAGCGGGTCAGCGTCCAGGGCGTGTGGCCGTCGCCGGCGACGATGGTGGGCTCGCCGTCGAGCATGCGGCGCGCCATGACATCGCTGTCGCCGATCATGATCGGCAGGCCGGTGCGGACCGTATGGCTCGGACGCACGATGGTCCAGTCCAGCCCCTTGGCCGCCTCCAGCAGCTTCTCGCAGGCGATCTTGGCCTGGCTATAAGGCCAATACGGATTGATCGCCGGCGTCTTCTCGGTGATCACGTAATGACGCGCCGGCTTTTCATAGACCGATGCCGACGAGATGAAGATGTATTGGCCGCAATGGCCGGTGAAGATCTCGATGTCCCGCGCCACCTGGTCGGGCGTGAAGGCGATGAACTGGCAGACGACGTCGAAATTCTTGCTGGCCAGCTCGGCATATTCCGGCCCGGCGAGGTCGCCGACGATGGAGGTGACGCCCGCCGGCAGCGCGCTCTCCCGCTTGCCGCGGTTGAAGACGCTGACGTCGTGCCCCTCGGCCACCGCGCGCTCGACGCAGGGATAGGAGATCTGACCGGTGCCGCCGACGAAGAGAATGCTCAGAGCCATCTGAAGGACCTTTTCCGGAGAGGATCAACACCGTAGCGCAGAACTCGCCGCCATGGCGAGACGGCCCGACGATCGCGATCATGCTGCCTGATGATGATCAGAGCGGGCCACTCATAACGGTCCGCTTCCAGGTTCGTAAGCCGGCAAACAGGGACCGAACGGCTGCGGGCACCGGCGGCCGGCTTCTTGCCAGGACCGCCTCCCGCGCCTACTACGCGGATCACGTCATCGCCTCTGCGCGTCCACTGCCCGCTCCCTTGCCACGGTCTGCCCATGAACGATCCAGCCAAGCCCGCCCCGGTGACCCTGAACGCGCGCGAGATGGCGAACCTGCTTCCCGACGAGCGGCTGCGGCCGCAGTTCCTGTTCATCCTGGAGGTCGAGGCGCTCAAGCAGGTGCTCCGCCGCACGCCGCTCCTCGACGGATCCCGGCGCGAAAACGACGCCGAGCACAGCTGGCAGCTCGCGCTGATGGCCATGGTGCTTGCGGAGCATGCCGACGAGGCCGTCGACCTGCCGCGCGTGCTGAAGATGCTGCTGATCCACGACATCGTCGAGATCGATGCCGGCGACACGTTCATCTATGACGCAGCCGCGCTGACCGATCAGGAAGCCCGCGAGAAGATCGCCGCCGATCGGATATTCGGGCTTCTGCCGGCGGACCAGGCGGAGGAACTCCGGGCACTCTGGGACGAATTCGAGGCGCGGGAGACGGCCGAGGCCAGGTTCGCGCGGGCCATCGACCGGCTGCAGCCCCTGCTGCACAATTTCTTCACCGGCGGTGGCACCTGGCACACGCCAGGCGTCACCAGCGTCGACGTCACGGCACGCAAGAGCCCGATCGGCGCGTCGTCGGCAAGTCTCTGGGAAGCGGCGCAGGCGATCATCGCCGAGGGCGTCGCGCGCGGCTACCTGAAGCCGGGCGAATAGGCCGGCGCCGGCCGCCGGCCCGGGCGCGGTCCCTATTCGCCGCGTTCCCAGTCGCTGACCACGGGCGCGTGGACGCGGCAGACGACGCCATCCGCCTCGTAGATCACCTGCACCTCGCCGCGCAGCTCGGCGGCGAGCGCCTGCTGGATCAGCCGCGTGCCGAAGCCCTTGTGCAGCGGCGGAGTCACGGCCGGGCCGCCGCTCTCCCGCCAATGCAGCTCGAAATGCGACGGGTCGTCCGGACGCAGCGCCCAGCGAACCTCCACCCGCCCCTGAGGAACGGAGAGCGCACCATATTTGGCCGCGTTGGTCGCGAGCTCGTGCATGGCGAGCGACACCGTCAGCACCGAGCGCGGCGGCAGGCGAAGCGACGGTCCGGCCGCCTCGAACTGCTCCGGCCGATAGGGCGCGATGATGTCCGCCACCACGGCGGAGAGCTCGGCGCCGTTCCAGTTCTCGCGGGTCAGGAGATCATGCGCATGGGCGAGCGAGGTCAGGCGGGCGAAGAAGGTGTCGGTCGCGCCGCCCTCCGCCCTGCCGAAAGTCTGGCGGGCGATCGCCTGCACGGTGGCGAGGACGTTCTTGACCCGATGCTGCAGCTCGCCCATCAGCACATGCTGCAGCCGTTCGGCCGCCTTCCGCTCGGTGATGTCGCGCGCGATCTTGGAGGCGCCGACGATCCGGCCGTGCTCGTCGCGAATCGGCGACACGGTGAGCGAAACGTCGATCAGCCTGCCGTCCTTGTGACGACGCTTGGTCTCGTGCGGCTCGACGCGCTCGCCTTCGCGTATGCGGGCGATGATCGCGGTTTCCTCGTCGGGCCGGTCCGCCGGCACCAGGAAGGTCACCGGCAGGCCGAGCACCTCCTCGGCCGAATAGCCATAGAGATGCGCCGCGCCATTGTTCCAGCTCGTCACCCGCATATCGAGATCGGTGCCGAGGATGGCATCGTCGGAGGAGGCGATGATGGCGGCGAGCCGCCGCTCCAGCGCCTCGGTCCGCCGCCTGTCGGATATGTCGAGGATGATGGCGCTCGCCTGACGGATGCTGCCCGCCTCGTCGCGCACGGCGCCGAGCGAATTGGAGATCCAGACGAGCGATCCGTCCTTGCGGACCAGGCGCTTCTCGATCGAGACGCTCTCGCCTCGCTGCAGCAGCTTGTCGAACTGGGCGACCGTCGCCGGCAGGTCGTCGCGAAAGGTGATGTCCTGCATCCGCAGCCGGAGCAGCTCCGCCTCGGTGCGCCCGGTGATCTCGCAGAACCGGTCATTGACCATCGCGAAGCGGCCATCGAGATCGATCAGCGCGATGCCGCCCGTCGCCTGGCGGAACAGGGCGCGCAGCCGCGCCTCGCTCTCCTGCAGGGCGTGCTGCGCCGCGACGCGCGCCGTCGTCTCGCTGACGATGCAGAGCACTGCCTGCACGACGCCCGCATGGTCGCGAACGGGCGAGTAGGAGATGTCGAAATAGACGTATTCCGGAAAACCGTGCCGCTCGATGTAGAAGCGCCGGTCCTTGGCGGAGATCGTCTCGCCGGTGGTGCGAACATGCTGGAGCAGCGGCTCCAGGTCGGACCAGAGCTCGCTCCAGTATTCGCGGGCCGGCCGGCCGAGCGCATGGGGATGCTTGTCGCCGATCGTAGGCGCGTAGGCGTCGTTGTAGATGGCGACGAACTCGGGACCGGCAAAGATGACGATCTGCGCCTGCGCCGGCAGAATCAGATCCACGGCAGCGTCGAGACATTCCGGCCACGAGGAGCGCGGCCCGAGCGGGCTGCGGCTCCAATCGAGAGAGCGGATCAGGCGTTCCAGTTCCCCGCCGGGGTGATCTGTCAAAGGGGTGTCCATGTCCAGGAGAGCGCTCGCAACGTCCGACATCCGCTTCTCCCCTGGAACGGGCGAGAACACACGACGCTCGCTTTGAACGGCTGACGCGTCGCCTGTCGACAATTTCACCACCCTACACCAAACCCGGCGCGAAGATAGTGTGGCATCACGGCCGATCCCGCCCGTCGCGGCGGGTCATGCCTATGATTTGGGCCGGATTGCTGTATGATGCCTGCATCATCGGCTGAGGCTTTTCCGGGCGCCGATGGCTGGGAGCGACGTGCACTCTCGCCTGCAAGGCTGAGGATTGCTGTCAATGCCCAATACGATCCATCCGAAACTGGCGGCGGAAGTGGAAGCGCTCGCGGAAGCGGCGCCGGACGAAGTCGGCAAGGCGACGTTGCTCAACATCGCCCGCACCCTCGCGCCGATCCATTCCGACGATGCAGCCGCCCCGATGGCCGAGCCCTCGAAGCCCCAGTCGTCGCCGTAGACCAGGCCTCGTCGAGGTCCGATCACGCACCGGGTAGGCCGCGGCTTTCCCGTTCGGCGGCCAGCCGGCTCAGCCGGGCATGGACCCTATCGGCGGAGGCCATGCAGCGCTTGTGCAGATCGGCCAGTTCCTGGTCGGTCAGCTTCTCGATCCCCATGAATTCGTTCTCCGCCTGGGAGGAACGGATCAGCTCGTCGAGCTTCAGCTGCAGCGCCTCGCTGTCGCGATTCTGCGTATTCTGGATCAGGAACACCATCAGGAAGGTGACGATCGTCGTGCCGGTGTTGATCACCAGCTGCCAGGTTTCGGAGAAGTGGAAGAAGGGGCCGGAGCCGGCCCAGACCAGCACCACGACGACGCAGAGGAGAAAGGCCGCCGCGCTGCCCGACACCCGGGCCGTCGCATTGGCGAAATTCTCGAAATAGCGCTCCATTCGGATCTCCCTTGAATGCAGCGAAAGCGCGCAGCGGAAAACGGCCTGCGAATGCAAATGTTCCGCCCGCCGCCGCGCTCAGCCGTCTTCGGCCGCCGGGTCGCGCTGGGCGATGTCGCGCTGGGTGATCAGGCGGGCGCTACGGCTTCCTGTGGTGTGGATCCATAGCCAGGAAAGCGCCACGGCGAGGCGGTTGCGCACGCCGATCAGGAAGAAGATGTGGGCGATCCCCCACAGCCACCAGGCAAGGCCGCCCCGGAAGCGGATCCAGCCGAAATCGACCACGGCCGCCTTGCGCCCGATGGTGGCGAGGCTGCCCTGGTCGCGATAGCGGAACGGGCGCGGCGTCCGGTCGCCCGCAAGCCGCGCCAGCAGCGTCGCGCCGACATGGCGGCCCTGCTGCTTGGCGGCCGGCGCCACGCCCGGCACGGGCCTGCCCTCCGACATCACCATCGCCGTGTCGCCGATGACGAAGATGTCGGGATAGCCGGGAACGCTGAGATCCGGCTCGACCTTGACCCGCCCGGCGCGATCGGCCGGCGGCAGGCCGAGCCACGCCGCGGCGGGTGACGCCTGCACGCCGGCGGCCCAGATCACCGTCTCGGCCGGGATGATCGTCTCGCCGAGCGCGACCTTTCCGGACAACACATCCGTCACCGCCTGCCCGGCCAGGACCTCGACGCCGAGCCTGGCCAGCGCCTTCTGCGCATAGTCGGAAAGCTCCGGCCGGAAGGCCGCCAGCACGCGCGGTCCCGCCTCGACCAGCAGCACCCGAGCATCCGCCGGATCGAAATTGCGAAAATCGCCGGGAAGCGTGTTGCGAGCGAGTTCAGCGATGGTGCCGGCAAGTTCGACGCCGGTCGGACCGCCCCCGACGATGACGAAGGTGAGCCAGGCGGCGCGGCGGGCGGGATCTTTCTCGCGCTCGGCCCGCTCGAATGCCGTCAGGATGCGCCGGCGCAGCGTCGTGGCGTCCTCCAGCGTCTTCAGGCCCGGCGCGAAAGGCTCCCATTCGTCATGGCCGAAATAGGCATGGCGCGCGCCGGTCGCGATCACCAGCTGGTCGAACGGCAGTACCGCGCCGTCTTCCAGCAAAACCGTCTTCACGTCCTTGTCGACGCCGACGACGGTGCCAAGCAGAACCTCGATATTCCTGTAGCGACGCAGCAGATGGCGAATCGGCCAGGCGATCTCGGAGGTGGCGAGCAGCGCCGTCGCCACCTGGTAGAGCAACGGCTGGAACAGATGATGGTTTCGCTGATCGACGACCGTGACCCGGGCGGCGCTGTTGCCAAGCCGCATCGCCGCCTCCAGCCCGCCAAATCCCGCGCCGATCACCACGATCCGGTTCGAGGTCTCCGCCATGCTGCCTCTCCAGTTGCGGACGGGTCTATCGTCCGCGGACACCTCGCTCCGGGCAACGATCCCCGGGGCAACCATCTTCTTGCCCGCGACCGGTCGCAGTCCCGTCGCAATGCCCGCCTAACAACTCCACGTAGTGCTGCAATTCGAGACAAGGGAAACGCGACCATGCATAACACGAAACGTACCGGCTTCCTCCGCACCGCCATTCTGGCCTCGACCCTGCTGGCAGCATTCGCGGCGCCGGCGCTCGCGCAATCCGCGCCGCAGCCGCCGACCCTCACCGTCTTCGCCGATGGCAGCGCCACCGCGGCGCCCGATATCGCCATCGTCACGCTCGGAGTCGTCTCGGAGGCCGCGACCGCCAAGGATGCGCTTGCGGCCAACGCCACCGACATGAACGCCGTGATCTCGGCGATCACCGGCGCCGGCATTGCCACCAAGGACATCGCGACCAGCGGCCTTTCGGTCAATCCGGTCTATTCCGACCCGTCCAAGGACCCGAACGGACAGGCCCGCGTCACCGGCTATCGCGTGCAGAACCAGGTGACGGTGAAGATCCGCGATCTCGCCAAGTCCGGCCCGCTGCTTGACCAGGTCGTCTCGGCCGGCGCCAACCGCGTCACCGGCATCGACTTCGACATCGACCAGGCGACCTCGCTGCGCGACGCGGCGATGAAGGCGGCGATCACCGAGGCGCGCCGCCGCGCCGAACTGATGGCGGAAGCGGCCGGCGTCAAGCTCGGCCCGATCCAGTCGATCCAGACCAGCGACGGCGGCGGCGTGCCGATCTTCCGCGCGCAGATGGCGATGAAGGCTGATGCCTCGACGCCGGTGATGGGCGGCGAACAGCAGATCACCGCCAACGCGACGATCGTCTACCAGATCGAGCCGCTGAAGAAGTAAGCGAAAGCGCGCCTCCCCTTCGCGCGGGAGGCGCCAAACCGTCAGCCTGCCGGCACGAGCACAGATAGCGCCGCCGGCAGGCTTTCCAGCACCAGCGGCGTCGGCATCCGCGCCAGTTCGCCATCGACCGAAAGCCAGAGGCGCGGCCGGTGGCTTGTGATCGTCGCCCGCCGCACGGCGAGCGACTGGATCTCGGGATTGTCGCGCCAGCGTCCGGCCAGCAGGTCGAGCCCGGCCTGCATGCGGCTGGCGAATTCCGCGCCTTCCGCGAAATGGATCTCGATCAGGCCCTCGTCGAGCCGCGGCCGGTCGATCCCGCTTTCCGACAGGCGGTTGTTGCTGGCGAGAAGAGCATAGGCCTCGATCTCGTGCCGGCCACCCGCCGTGTCCAGCGTCAGTTGCAGTACACCGGCGCGGCTGAAGGCGCGCAGCGACGAGCGGGCGACCGCGATGAAGCGGCCGAATGGCAACCCACCGCCGCGATATTGCGCGCGGCCGCGCGCCACTTCCGCGAAATAGCCGAGCCCGGCGAGCGTATGGAAGATGCGGCCGTTGACGCTGGCGAGGTCGATGCGGCGCGGCGCGGCGGAGGCGAGCGCCGCCAGCGCCGCCTCGAGCTCTGCCGGCATGCCGAGGCTTTTCGCGAACAGGTTCATCGTGCCGAGCGGCAGCACGCCGAGCGTCCGCTCGGCGCCATCCGCCCGCGCCTCGCCGAGCTTGCGGATCGCATGGCCGACCGAACCGTCGCCGCCACCGACCACCACGGTGGGAGGGCCCGAGCGGGCGGCGCGCTCGATCTCCTGCAGGAACAGGTTCCCTTCGGCGAGGATGACCTCGGCCGAATGGCCGCGCTCGCCAAAGGCGCGTTCCACGATGTCGCGGATTTCGGCCGGATCCCGATCCTGGATCGTGCCGGCATGAGCGTTGAGGATGACGACGGTATCGGCCACGATCCCTCCGGGCTGGACCGCCTGAAGGTGGCGGTCGCCCCATGGCAATGCAAGCCGCAGCACTTCGATCCGCCGGCCTGGCCGCCAACAAAAATCCCGCCCTTTCGGGGCGGGATTCTTCCAGTTCGCAAATGCCCTTGCGGGATCAGGCGGCTTCCGGAGCCGGCTGCTCGGGGAGCGGCTCCTGACCCTTGCGGGCGCGCATCAGATTGACGAAGCGCGTGAACAGGTAGTGGCTGTCCTGCGGGCCGGGCGACGCCTCGGGGTGGTACTGCACCGAGAAGATCGGCTTGTCCTTGACGCGCAGGCCACAGTTCGAGCCGTCGAACAGCGAGACATGCGTTTCCTCGACGCTATCGGGCAGCGAGGCGGCGTCGACGGCGAAGCCGTGGTTCATCGAGGTGATCTCGACCTTGCCGGTGGTGCGGTCCTGGACCGGATGATTGGCGCCGTGATGACCCTGGTGCATCTTCTTGGTCTCGCCGCCGAGCGCGATGCCGAGCATCTGGTGGCCGAGGCAGATGCCGAACAGCGGCACATCGGCCGCAATCACGTCCCGGATCGCCGGCACGGCATATTCGCCGGTGGCGGCCGGGTCGCCCGGGCCGTTCGAGAGGAAGACGCCATCCGGCTTGTGGGCCAGGATGTCCTCGCCGGTCGCCGTTGCCGGCAGCACGGTCACGTCGCAGCCGGCATCGGCCAGCAGGCGCAGGATGTTGCGCTTGATGCCGTAGTCGACGGCGACGACCTTGTGGACCGGGTTCTCCTCGCGGCCATAGCCCTTGTTCCAGACCCAGGTCGTCTCGTCCCAGCGGAAGGTCTGGCCGGTGGTGACGTCCTTGGCGAGGTCCATGCCGACGAGGCCGGGCCAGGCGGCGGCTTCCTTGCCGATCGCCTGCTGATCGAAGGCGCCGTCCGGCGCGTGGGCGATCACGGCATTCGGCATGCCTTTCTCGCGGATCAGCGCCGTCAGCGCGCGCGTATCGACGCCGGCGATACCGACGATGCCGCGCGACTTCAGCCAGGCGTCGAAATTCTTCAGGGCGCGATAGTTGGACGGGTCGGTGATGTCGGTCTTGATCACGCAGCCGCGCACGCCCGAGGCCGACGCCATGTTGACGGTCTCGATGTCCTCGTCATTGGTGCCGACATTGCCGATATGCGGGAAAGTGAAGGTGATGATCTGGCCGGCATAGGAGGGGTCGGTCAGGATTTCCTGGTAACCGGTCATCGCCGTGTTGAAGCAGACCTCGCCGACCGCGTGGCCGACCGCGCCGATCCCTCGGCCCTCGATCACGGTGCCATCGGCAAGGATCAGAAGCGCCGTCGGCTTCGGCTCCGCCCAGACGTTTTCATCCGCGATCGTGTCGGTCAGCATTGTTTCGGCCATGGTCTACCTGCGGGTCTCGAGATGGGGCGCCAGGTGCGTGCCGGCAAGCTCATGCCGCACAAAAACGCGGCGGATCTCCCGGATCCACCGCCTCGCGCCCATTTGTCCGGAAACTAGGCCATGCCGCCGGACCCGTCAACCCGAAGAAGAAAATACAAAATCCATATATTTCAATACGTTAGATTGGATGCGCTTGAAGGACGCGCCAAGCTTCTCTATGCTGCGGCAACGTTCAAGGAGATTGACGATGCGCGAGACCATCACCGCAGCCCTGAAAGCCGCAACGCTGGCCCAGGACAAGAAGCGCACCGGCACGCTTCGCCTGATCTCGGCCGCCATCAAGGATCGCGACATCGCCGCCCGCACCGGCGGCTCCGGCCAGGCAACGGATGCCGAGCTGATCGACCTGCTCGCCAAGATGGTCAAGCAGCGGCTCGAATCCGCGAAGATCTATGAAGACAATGGCCGCCCCGAGCTCGCCGCGCAGGAGCGCGAGGAGATCGCCGTCATCGAGGAATACCTGCCCAAGCAGTTGAACGAGGACGAGGCAAAGGCCGTCATCGCCGCCATCGTCACCGAGACCGGCGCGACGGGCATCCGCGACATGAACAAGGTGATGTCCGAGCTGAAGGCCCGCTATGCCGGCCAGATGGACTTCGCCAAGGCGAGCGCCGCCGTCAAGGCAGCCCTTTCCAGCTAAGGAACCGCCATGGAACTGCCGCCGGCCCTTCGCGACGCCGTCGACGCGGCGCTCGAGGGCGCCTCGACGGCAGTCCTTGCCGAAGCTTCCGCCATGCTCTCGCAGCGCTATCGCAGCGAGCTGCGCGACGGACGCTTTCACGTGTCGGAAGACGACGCCGCGCGCGCCTATCTGGCGGCGCGGCTGCCGGCCACCTTCGCCGCCGTGCGCGCGGCGATGGATGCGGCCGAAGCGCAATTGCAGACCTTCCGGCCAGGATCCCTGCTCGATCTCGGCGCCGGACCGGGCACCGCCATGTGGGCGGCGCGCGACACCTGGCCGACGATCGACGACACGCTGATGATCGAGGGCAGCCCGACCATGCGGCGCTGGGGCGAGACGCTCGCCGCCTCCGCCGCGCCGTTCCGGCGCGAATGGCGTGCGGCGGATTTTTCGAAAGAAGCGCTCGCCATCGAGCCGCGCGACCTCGTCACCATCGCCTATGTGCTGGACGAACTGGAAAGCAGCGCCCGCGCGGCGCTGATCGACGCCGCCTGGCGCGCGACCGGCACGC
>JAFKJZ010000234.1 GCA_017305815.1 Hyphomicrobiales bacterium | reverse complement strand
AGATCACCTTGTGCGGCGTGTCTTCATTCGGAAAGTCCTTGGCCGCGTCGACCAGGATCACCCAATCCACCATGGCTCACCTCGGTCTCAGAACGACGGCGGCGCGCAACGGTTCCCGCCCCCAGCGCGCCATGCGCTCGAAATCGGCGTAGGGGATCGGCAGGTTGGCCGCGTCGGCATGGGTTTCGTGCTCGCGGTCCTCGACCCAGGGGTCGTGCACGAAGAGATGGCGGCCGTCGTCGCCGACCACCAGCACCCAGTGCGGCACCTTCTTGCCGAACATCCGGTAGGCCGAGATCAGCACGATCACGAGCGCGCCCTCGGCCAGCCCCGCCCGGATCGCCGCCACGTCGAGCGGCCGATAGGCGATCGGGATCTCGAAGGCGATGGTCTGGCGGCGGAAATCCTCCTGTGCCAGCTCCATGACGCGGCGCTTCTCGGGATCGCGCACCGATTCCAGGAACAGCGAGCCCTCACGGCTGACATGCACGCTGGCCGAGAGGCCATTGCGCGCGGCGGAAACGGCCAGCCCGTGCGGGTCGCAGCCGCCGAGTCCGGCCATCATGAACACGGTCGTCGCCTGGCGCCACAGCTTGATCTCCTCGACCGGGCCGAGGGCGTAGTCCTTGCGGAAATGGCCGAGCGCCATCATCACGCAGCAGGGGCCGCAGGTGAAATCGGTGGTCTGCTCGTAATAGCGGACGGCGGTGGTCTGGGCGTCGCCGCGCAGCCGCTTCTCGTAGCGCAGCGCGTTGGCGTGGTCCTCGTAATAGTCGAGATAGCGGCCGATGCGGCGATAGCCGAGCCGTTCATAGAGGCGGATGCCGCGGGCATTGTCCTCGCGCACCTCGAGCCGCAGCAGCAGGCGGTCGCGGGCGTAGGCGACCCGCTCGGCTTCTGCCATCAGCGCCGTGCCGGCGCCGCTGCCGCGCTGCTCGGGAACGACGGCGATCGAATAGAGCCGCGCCATGCCGGTGCCGGCGCGAAACAGCAGCAGCGCGTAGCCGATCAACCTGCCGCCGGGCAGCGCTGCGACGGTGATGGCGGCGGTCGGCGCCTCGACCAGCTTGCGGAAGCTGCGCCGCGCGATCCGGTCCGTTTCGAAGGCGGCGGTCTCGATCGCGACCAGCCCGTCGACATCGGCGGCCAGTGCGGGGCGCACGGTGAACACGGGAGGCGATGGGGCGTCGACGGCACTCACGAGGCGCGATGGAACGCCCATTTCGATCGATCCGCAATAGGCTCCGGAAAAGCCGGTGCCTCGGGATCGGGCGCCATCCGGAGTGCGGATCTCCCGCCGCAATTGCGGCGCCGCTATGACCTTTTCCAACACGCAATCGTGAGCGCGCCGGCCTTTTTCGGCGCGCCGGAAGCATCGTTGCGGGCTAGCCGGGGACGTTGTCGCCGACTTCTTCGGCGATCGTCTCGCCGGCCTTGTTCCTCGTCTCGCGCTGCTCGCGCATGAAGATGAACAGGCCCGAGGCGATGATGATCGCGGCGCCGATCAGCATCGACACCTTGGGCTGGTCGCCGAATACGAAATAGCCGAACACGACGGCCCAGATCAGCATCGTATACTGGTAGGGAACCACCACCGAGGCGGGCGCCAGCTTGAGCGAGCGGGTGACGCAGAACTGCGCCATCAGCGCGACGACGCCGAGCAGGCCGAGCAGGCCGAAGTCGATCGTCGTCGGCGTCACCCAGCTGAACGGCGCGATCACCGCGCCGACGAGCAACGTGCTCACCGTCGAGAAGGTCAGCAGCGTCTTGTCCGGCGTGCCGCGCAGCTGGCGGGTGACGATCATCAGCGCGGCGAAGAACAGGCTGCCGCCGATCGCGATCAGCGCGCCCCAGCTCAGGCTGTCGGACGAGGGCTGCAGCACGATCAGCACGCCGACGAAGCCGGCGAGGATCGCCGCCCAGCGCGGGCCGTCGACCTTTTCCTTCAGCAGCAGCGCCGACAGCGCCGTCACATAGATCGGTCCGGCGAGGTAATAGGTCATCACGTCGGCGAGCGGCAGCAGCGACACCGCCCAGTAGAAGAAGCCGATCTCGCCGGTGATGACCCCGACGCGCAGCAGCTGCATCCAGGGGCGCGGCGCCTTGGCGAGCTGGCGCACGCCATTGTCGCGGCAGATCACCGGCAGCATGACGAGGAGCGCCGCCAGCGAGCGGATCAGCAGGATCATGCCGACCGAATAGGTGCCGACCAGCCATTTGCCGAGCGTGTCGTTGACGGAGTAGAGCAGGATGCCCAGTACCATCAGGGCGATGCCGAGGAGGGGGCCGGAGAGCGGGCGGACGGTAGCGGCGGGGCTGGTGGCGGACATGAGATCACTTGGGGGATGAGAGAATATGCACTCTGCACAGAAGCACGGCAGAGGCAACCGGAACGAAGACCCTTCCGTCGCGATCCGGCGGCTTCTTCTGCGGGGCGGCGACTTTTCATTTGCTTTTTCCGCGTCGAACCTGCATATACGCGGCGACGATCATCGTGATCGCGCTGTGCCACACGAGATTCGGTGGCTCCATCTCGCTGGAAATGGCGGGACACGACCCCGTCCTCTGATCCTGTCGCGCGTGGGTCATGGCTAGAAGTCGAGTACCGGGTGGTATTCGCACAATTAGGCTTTCTTCTTGAATCAACTGACAAATTTTGCGGCTCTGGCACTTGCCGAGCCGTTGGTGCGCGCGCTCGACGTGGCCGGCATCACGACGCCGACGCCGATCCAGGCCCAGGCAATCCCCGCGCTTCTCGAAGGCCGCGACATGCTCGGCATTGCGCAGACCGGAACCGGCAAGACCGCCGCGTTCGGCCTGCCGCTGCTGCAGCAGCTCTCGCGCCGCGCCGATGGCCTTGCGCCGAAGAGCGTGCGCTCGCTGATCCTGGCCCCGACCCGCGAACTGGCGATCCAGATCGACTCCGAGCTGCGCAAGTTCTCGAAATATCTCGGCATTCGCCATGCGCTCGTCTTCGGCGGCGTCGGCCATCAGCCGCAGATCCGCGCCCTTGAAAAGGGCGTCGACATCCTCGTCGCCACGCCCGGCCGCCTGCTCGACCATCTGCAGGCCCGCGTCGTCCGCCTCGACGAGGTCACCCATCTCGTCCTCGACGAAGCCGATCGCATGCTCGACATGGGCTTCGTCCGCGACGTCATGAAGATCGTCGGCCTGTTGCCCGAGAACCGGCAGTCGCTGCTATTCTCGGCCACCATGCCGGCCGAAGTGGCGCAGCTTTCTCGCAAGATCCTCAAGGACCCGGTCCGGGTCGAGGTGACGCCGGAGGCAGTCACGGTCGATCGCATCGACCAGAAGCTCTACCGCGTGCCGACGGCGGAAAAGCGCAACTTCCTGCTGGATCTGCTTGCCAATCCGGCGATGGAGCGCGTCATCGTCTTCACGCGTACCAAGCACGGCGCCGACCGCGTCGCGCAACACCTGCAGAAGGCGGGCGTCGAGACGCTCGCCCTGCATGGCAACAAGTCACAGGGCGCCCGTCAAAAGGCGCTGGAAGGTTTCAAGGATGGAAGCCTTCGCGTGCTCGTCGCGACCGACATCGCTGCCCGCGGCATCGATGTCTCTGGCGTGACCCATGTTGTGAATTTCGACCTGCCCGACGAGCCGGAATCGTATGTCCATCGTATCGGACGTACGGCCCGTGCTGGTCGCAGCGGGCTCGCACTCTCTCTGTTCGACGCTGGCGAAGCTGCGCGTCTGAAGGCCATCGAGCGGCTGATTCGCCGTTCGATTCCGGAAGTCGCGACCAATTTCAAAGCCCCGTCTTCGGCTCAGAGACCCGCTGCGGAGACGCATCGGGGCGATAAGCCGGCTCGGGACGGGCAGCCTATGCAAGAAAAGAGCAAGAAAAATCGGTGGCGTGGCCAACAGCGCCGTCGAGCGGCTTGACGACGGGAACGTCGTTAGCAAAGTTCTCTACCGCCAGACTGAAGGAGATTTCCATGGCGACGGGTACAGTTAAGTGGTTCAATGCGACCAAGGGTTACGGTTTTATCCAGCCGGACCAGGGTGGTCAGGACGTGTTCGTGCACATCAGCGCCGTTGAGCGCGCTGGTCTGTCGACGCTGCGCGACGGCGCCAAGATCTCGTACGAGCTCGAGACCGACCGTCGCGGCAAGACGTCCGCGACGGAACTGAAGGTCTCGTAAGGAACGACACATGGCGAAGGAAGAAGCGCTCGAATTCGAGGGTACGGTCGTCGAGGTCCTGCCCGACGCCAAGTTCCGCGTGGAACTCGAGAACGGGCATGTCGTCGTCGCCTACACCGCAGGCCGGATGAAGAAGAACCGGATCAAGACGCTGGCGGGCGACCGCGTAACCGTCGAGATGACGCCATCCGATCTCGATCGGGCGCGACTGGTTTTCCGGCACAAGGGCGAACCGCTTGCACCGCAAGCACCCAGGCCGCCCTTCCGCGGTGGCGCGGCACGTCGACGCTGACATCCGACGCCAGGTGAAGATCATGAGGGTCGACGCGAGCAATCGCGCCGGCCCTTTCTTTTTGGCCGGCGGACGGCGGGCTCGGGTGGCCGGCTTCGCCGGGGCTCGATCCGGTCCGGCGAGGCCGCTTTTCTCAACCTTTTACTAACCCTAGTATGGTTTCCTCGGATTAACCCCAAATTGGGCCGAAATTCGGCGGGTTGTGAAAATGTGGCGCCTGGAGGGCAAAACCCGCTTGCGTCCTGCCGCAGAAGACCATATTCTTTTCTTGTCGCGGGGGCAGACGATTCACCAAATCTTAAGTCGCCTTCTCTCTCGACGCATTCGGGAGCTTCCCGGTTAGAAGTGTATTCGAATCTTATTGGATACGCAGTTGTAGTTAGAATTGATGAGCTCGAGTTTTTTTTGGTTCGGGCGAAGAATTATTCTTCTTAAGTTATGGTTTAGCCGCCGGCCCAAAAGGTCGGCGGTTTGTTTTTGTGGGCCGTTTACTTTGCCCGAGTGTGGCGCTGTCGGCCTGCTACTCGGCTGGATTCGGGCGATTCCGCGGCGGCCCAGTCTCGATTCTGCCCGGCGACGGCATGTCGCGCGCCACTTTCCTATCCATGCCTTAATCTCATGCAGCTTGGGACGTCACGACGACCGAATCGGCGTTCGAGTCGGTTGCCTGGAGGAATTGGATGCTCAACGTTCTTCGCAACTTCATCGCGGAGCTGACCGGCGAGGCGCCGGCCCGGCGTTTCGGCGAGAATGACCACCGCCTGGCCGCGGCGGCGCTGCTCTACCACGTCGTCGCCGTCGACGGTGAGGTCTCCGAAGCGGAGCGCGTCCGCCTGCACGACCTGCTCAAGGCGCGCTTCGGCCTCGACGAGGAGGCGACCGACGACCTCATGCGCGCCGCCGAGCAGGCCGACGACGAGGCGGTCGACTTCTACCGCTTCACCAGCGTGCTGAAATCGCAGCTCGAAGAGATCGACCGCGAGCAGGTGGTCGCGATGATGTGGGACCTCGTCTAT
>JAFKJZ010000233.1 GCA_017305815.1 Hyphomicrobiales bacterium | reverse complement strand
CAGCCCATCATGCGCCGGCAGGTCGCCATAGGCGGCGCCGAGATCCTTCAGCCGGTCCGCGAGCAGCGAATAGTGCTTGGCTTCCTCCAGGCCGACCTGCACCCAGTTGTCGAAGAAGGAGCGGGGCAGGGGCACGCGGACGAATCGGCCGACCAGGTCCCAGGTCAGGTCGACGGCATTCAGCTCGATATGGGCGAGCGAGTGGATCATCGAGATCCGGCCATGTTCGGAATGGACCGACCGCTTCGGCAATTCGCGCGGCGGCACCAGCACGAGGTTGGCGGGGCGGCCGGGCCGGGCCGGCATGGCGCCGTCGAGCGCGCCGGCGGAGAGCGACAGGCGGCGGCCGAACCACGCCTTGGCGGTGGCGAAGGCGAGCTCGACCTTCTCGTCGAGGTCGGCGGTGGCGACGATGCGAGCGGAGGCGGCGGCGAGGCTGCGGAGATCGGTGGACTGCATGTCGGCTTCAGGCGCTCCGCGCCGCGGCGAGAACCTCGTCGACATGGCCCTTGACCTTCACCTTGTCCCAAACCTGGACGATGCGGCCGTCGCGGTCGATCAGGTAGGTCGTGCGCACCACGCCCATATATTTGTGACCGAACATCGATTTCTCGGCCCAGACGCCATAGCTCTCCAGCATGGCGTGGTTTTCGTCGGAGGCGAGCCGGATCGAAAGATCGTGCTTCCTGCGAAAGGAATCGTGCGATTTCACGCTGTCGGGCGACACGCCGACGACAATCGTTTCGACGGCTTCGAAGTCGGCCTTGCGGGCCGAGAAATCGATCGCTTCCAGAGTGCAGCCGGACGTGTTGTCCTTCGGATAGAAATAGAGAACAACCTTGCGTCCCCTGAGGTCCGACAGCTTGATTCTGCTGCCGCCTTCGGCCGGGAGGTCGAAATCGGGAGCGAGGGAACCTTGGGCCAGGGTGGACATGCTGCCTTCCTTTCGTCGCACTTGTCTGGCGTGAGAAGCAGAATTGACGGGGAATTTGCAAGTGGGGCTTGGATCGTCCCGCGATTCCGGTTGAGATCGGAATCAGTCAGTCGGTCTGCTCCACGGGATCGGTCGACGTCACCGATGGGTTTCATGCTGCTCCCGGGACGGGAACGGCCGGCAAGGGGTGTTGACGCCTGACAATGCGCCTCGACGAGTATCCATCGGCGCGCGCTCATCGGCCTCTCTATGAGCGTCCGCCGCCCAGAAGGCGTGGCTGGTCTCGCTTGCTGGCGCGCCTGCTCGGGGCGTTGTTGCTGTTTGTCGTCGTTCTTTTCGGCACGCTCGCGGCGATCGTCGCGGCCGGCCCTGTCGAGCTTGGCGCCGTGCGCGATCGCGTCCGCGTTTCCATCGCCTCGCGCCTCGGCCCCGATTATGCGGTCAAGGTCGGCCGGGCGATGATCGACGTCGATCCCGTGCTCGGCCTCGTGGTGCAGATCGACGACATTTCGATACGTGATCGTGGCAATGCTGTGGTCGGCGCCGTTCCCGCCGCGCGGCTGGCGATCGATCCGCTGTCGCTGCTGCGACTGCGTCTCGATATCCGCACGGTCGAGATCTCTGACGCCGACGTGTCGCTGGTGCGCTCCGCCTCGGGCGCGATCTATCTCGGCACGGCCGACACCGTCCGCCAGGACATTCCGGCGCCTTCCGCCATCAGCGTGGCGCCGGCCGCGCCGGACAGCCCCGCGCTGGCCGATGGCGGCTTCCCGGAGTTGCTCCGGGCGCTCCGCACGGTCAATGGCGCGCTCGATCCGGCCGTGGATTTCGCCATCGCGCGCGGTTTCGAGCGGCTCTCGGTCGATGCCTCGACCATCCAGCTCTGGGATGCGTCCCAGATGCAGCTGCGCACCTTCGGTCATACCGACATCGCGCTGACGGTGGATGGTGGCAGCGGCGCCGTGAAAGCCAATTTCGAGACGTCGGGCTATGCCGGCCGCTGGGGCGTGCAGGCCGAGCGCCTGGTCGATGCCGACAACCACGATCGCAACCTCTCGCTGATCGTCTCGCAGCTCTCGCTCGCCGACATCAACCCCGCCTTCGGCAAGCCCGACAGCCTGCTGCAATCCGACGTGCCGATGTTCGGGCGTTTCACCGTTCGCCTGAACGACAAGGGCGAGATCCAGGCCGCGACAGCCCGGCTCGATCTCGGCGCCGGCAACATCGTTTCCGGGCTTGGCAAGGATACGGTCCTGCTCGATGAGGCGACCGTGCGCATGCGCTGGGATGTCCCCGGGCGGGCCATCGTCATCGAGCCTTCCTCGCTCTTCTTCGGCGATACCCGCGCCGTGGTCGTCGGCCAGGTCAAGCCGCTCTCGGACAAGTCCGACGGCCAATACGGATTCACGCTCGAAAGCCGCAATGCGGTCCTCTTCGCGGACGACGCCAATGCGCCGCCGATCGTCGCCGACCGCATCGCCTTTGTCGGCACGGCCGACGTTCTGGCCAAGCGGATCGATTTCACCGACGCCTCGATAACCACCCAGGGCGGATCGGTCGCCGCCGCCGGTTCGCTCGGCCTCGATGGGCCCACGCCCTCGCTGGCGATGGCCGCCTCCTTCACGCCGATGGCACTCTCGACGCTGAAGCAGATGTGGCCGCCCTTCCTGGCCGGTGCGGCGCGTAAATGGGCCTATGAGCATATCAAGGGCGGCACGCTCGAGGCGGGCCGGTTCGAGGCGTCCGTGCCGTCCGGCGTGCTCTGGACCGGCGAGCGGGTGATCCTGCCAGAAGAATACATGCGCCTCGACATGCGCCTCGCTGACGTCTCCTTCACCACCATCGGCAATGTGCCGGCGGTGACCGGAGCGACCGGCAATGCCGTGCTGGCCGGCTCGACCTTCGGCATCGACGTCGAGAAGGGGAAGGTCGTCACGCCGCTCGGTGGCACGGTCGATGTGACGGCCGGCGCCTTTGCCGTCTCCAACACCGCGCAGCGTTTCCCCGATGGCCAGATCGAGATGCAACTGGAGGGTAGCGTCGGCGCGCTGGCCGAGATCGCCGACAGCGAGCCGATCCGCGCCATGGAGCGCCGGTCGATCGACCCGGCGACGCTTTTCGGCAAGGCGCGCGCGAACGTCTCGATCAAGCTGCCGCTTCGGCCGGGCGTGACGCCGGCCGAGGTCGACTGGCGGGTCGCGCTGACGACCACGGGCTTTGCCAGCAGCGCGCCGATCGAGGGCAAGCTGATCCAGAACGGCGCGCTCGCCATGACCGCGACGCCGGCAGAGGTGGCCATCCACGGCACGGCGACGATCAACGGCGTACCCGCGGCGATCGACGTCTCCCAGCCACTCGGCGACACCGATGGCGACGGCCAGGCCGAGGCGGGGCGCCGCAAGGTGACGCTGAGCCTCGACGAAAAGGCGCGCAAGGCGCTCGGAATCGGCCTGGACAACGTGCTCGGCGGCACCGTCGGCGCCATCGTCTCCGACCTCGGCGACGGCAAGGGCCAGCACTATGAGCTCGACCTGAAGCAGGCCCGCCTGGTGCTGCAGGCGGTCGGCTGGTCGAAGGGGATCGGCGTCCCGGCCAAGCTGAGCTTCGACCTGCGCCCGACCGGCAACGGCTTCGTCGTCGACAACATGGTCGCCACCGGCGACGGCTTCGGCTTTCGCGGCAAGGCGGTGCTCGACGCCAAATACGGCCTCGTCTCGGCCGAGCTCGACAAACTGGCGCTGCGCAAGGGTGACCAGATCTCGGTCAATCTGAGCCGCAAGGGCAATGGCTATTCGATCGTCGCCCGTGGCTCCTCCTTCGACGTGCGCGGCCTGATCGCCCAGTACAAGGCCTCTGCGACCGGGCCGAACGAGGCCGCCGCCGACATCTCGGTCGACGCCAAGGTGGCGACGCTGATCGGCTTCAACCAGGCGACCCTGTCGGACGCGGCGATCATCGTGCAGGCGCGCGGCGGCGTCGTCCAGAAGGCGTCGCTGGAGGGCATGCTCGACAAGGGCGGCATCTCGATGAACTTCGTCGACAGCGGCGACCAGGCCGAACTGCGGCTGAATTCCGGCGATGCCGGCAGCGTGTTCCGCTTCATCGACATCTACAGCCGCATCTACGGCGGCCGCATGACTCTGACCGGCCAGCGCGCTGGTCCCTCCGGCCCGTTCTCCGGCGTGTTCGACATCCTGAATTTCCGCATCGTCGACGAGCCGTCGATGGGGCGGCTTGTGTCGGCGACCAATGGCAACGGGCCGGAAGCGACCCGCACCGGCCTCGATCCGGCCAACGTGCCGTTCGACCGCATGCGCCTCGACTATACCAAGCGCGGCTCGGTCGTCGTGATCGACGACGCGACGCTGCGCGGTGCCTCGGTCGGCGCTACCTTCAACGGCACGCTCGATCTTGCCAAGCAGACCGTGTCGCTGGCCGGCACCTATCTGCCCGCCTATGCCTTCAACAACCTGTTCGGCCGGCTCCCGATCATTGGCCTGGCGCTCGGCGGCGGCAGCAAGGGCGGCCTGATCGGCGTGACCTTCAAGGTCGACGGCAAGCTGAGCGCTCCGAGCCTCATGATCAACCCGCTCTCGGTGATCACGCCCGGCATCTTCCGCAAGATCTTCGAATTCCCGGTGAACTGACGCTGCATCGCGGCCTAGCGTCGCGATCCGCGGGCGGCTGTCGCCGGTATTGCACGCGCCGTGTTGTGCTCGGTTGTGCGCGCGTACCGGTCAAGGCAGTCGGAAATCAACCTCGCCGCGAAGCAACGCGAGGTTGATTCATTCGTATTGCAAGCAATCCTAATTGATAAGGATCGCGATGCATTAAGCCGCAGGCGGCAATTTGGGCCGTCTGGGGCTAGTTTGACTATGCGTTGCGGTCCAGATAATTCCGATAGCTTTATCGATACACTTAAGTATAAGTAGATTAACTACAATATTACTTTCGATTTTTCCGGACAATGGATTCCTTTTGGAGTCCGAAGATCGTCATTTTGCTGCGCATATACGCATATTTCTGAATCATGCCGATTTTGAATTACTTATGAATCAGTATTGAAGTGAGGCGGACGGGTTGATAGCCTTGGTCCGTCAATTCCGGGGGGGGGCTCGAAGACAGGAGCCGTGGTTGGAGCGTGGCTCTCCACGGCGTTCCGGTTTCGAGCAAGGGCATTTGGGGGCATCATGGCATCGTTCAAACGAGGCAGCGCGGATCGATCCGCTCTGCCGCATTCTCTCGCACGCACGCGCTGGGCCGCGGGTGCATCTCTGGTTGCGCTGACCGCCGTCCTGGCCATTCCGGCATCGGCCGCTCAGATCGTCGTCGAAACCGAATCCGAGCTGAACGGCTTGGTCGGCGCGGCGCCGAGCGCGCCCGGCACGATCGAGGTCGCGGCGACCGATCAGCTCATCCTCAACAATACTGGCGCCGTAACCTTCTCCGACCAGATCCGATCGACTATCTGGCCGTGGGCTCGGGTGGCTCCAATCTGGGCGCGATGACCATCGGCAGCGGCGCGAGCGTCGCCTTCGGCGTCGGCCTCTCGGTCGGCTATTATGGCGGCGTGGGCACGGTCGATCAGACCGGCGGCACGGTGACGGTTTCGCCGACCTGTGGCGACGAGGCTCGCTGCGCCGCGCTCCACATCGGCAACCAGGGCGGCCAGGGCACCTACACGATCAGCGGCGGCGAGCTCGTTGTCGACGCGGCCCGCATGACCATCGGCCGCAACACCACCCAGACGACGGGCACCAGCGGCACCCTCAACATCGAGGGCGGCACGGTCTCCATCCAGAACAGCGGCTATCTCGCCATCGGCTTCGGCCGCGAGACCAACAACGGGGCCGCCGACGCGACCGGCGCGATCAACCAGACCGGTGGCGTCCTGCGCGTAGACGGCACGTCTTCGCTGTTCCTCGCGGGCACGGGCGCCGGCACCTACGACCTCAATGGCGGCGCGCTGGAGATCGGCGGGTCGAGCCTGCGGGCCCACCGCGTCAACGGCCAGGGCTCCTATGCCTTCAACCTCGGCGGCGGCACGATCCGGGTGATCGGCTCGCAGCTGGTGACGGCTGCCGACGTCGATGCCACACTCGTCGACGGCACGACGTCGACCTTCGACACCTCTACCTTCGGCGCCGACTGGCGGGGCGACTTGCTCGGCCAAGGCGGGCTGGTGAAGCTCGGCGCTAGCGAACTCAAGATTGGTAGCCTTTCCAGCGAGATCAGCGGTCTCCAGATTGCCGAGGGCTCGGTCGCGCTCGGCTCGAGCGCTCAGTTCAAGAGTTCCCTCGCCTCGACCACGCTCGATCTGGCGGTGGGGACGCGCCTCAAGGTCAATGGCGACTTTTCGCTCGGCGACGAGGACACCTTCGTCGTCGGCATCGATTCCAACGGTCAGGCCGGTCGCATCGAGGTGTCAGGCGCCGCCGATCTGGACGGTGCGACGCTGCAGATCGACTCCAGCTCGGGCTACAAGGCGAACTACAACTACACGATCGTCACCGCTACCTCGTTCAACCAGTCGGGCAACGCGGACGACACGTTCCAGATCGCGCCGCACGACTTCGCCTTCGTGTCGCCCGAACTGCTCTATGGCAACGGCGGCACCGAGCTCTATCTGCGCCTCGTCCGCGAGAGCGCGTTTGCTTCCGCCGCGCAGACCGCGAACCAGAAGGCGGCCGCGAACGGCCTCGATTCCGTCGGTTCCGGGTCCCTGTATGAGGCCATGGAGGTCGTTTCGACGGCCGACGCCCCTGCGGCGCTTAACGCCATCTCCGGCGAGATCCATGCCGCTTCCGCCAGTGCGCTCCTGAACGAGAGCTATTTCCTGCGCGATGCGGTGCTCGGCCGGCTGCAATATCCGTCGAAGGGCGCGACGGCGCCGGCCGCGAGCCTTGCCTCCGGCTATGCCGAGGCCGACAAGCGCAGCGCCGCTCCCTTCCCGGGCACGGCCGCCGCGCCTGCCGCCGAGCCCAACACCTTCTGGACTCAGGCCTATGGCTCCTGGGGCCACAGCGATGGCGACGCCAATGTCGCCAAGCTCAACCGCTCGACCGGCGGCGTTCTGGTGGGCTACGATCACACCTTCGGCCAGGACTGGCTGATCGGCGCCGCGGCAGGCTACAGCCGCACCAGCTTCAGCCTCGACGACCGCGCCTCGTCCGGCGACAGCAACAACTATCACCTGCTGGCCTATGCCGGCGGCAAGGTCTCGGACGTCAATGTCCGCCTCGGCGCCAGCTATAGCTGGAACGAGGTCGATACGACGCGGCACGTCTCGATCCCCGGTTTCTTCGAAACCGAAAAGGCGGACTATTCCGCAGGCACCGCGCAGGTGTTCGGCGAACTCGGCTACGACGTCGCCGTCAGCGCCGCGACCACCATCGAGCCCTTCGCCGGCCTCGCCTATGTCCATCTGTCGACGGATGGCTACAACGAGACCGGCGGTTCGGCCGCGCTCGCCGTCGACGGCGCCAACCAGGGCGTCACCTATGGCACGCTGGGCCTGCGCGCCGAGCACAAGATCGTGGTCGGCAATGTCGGCGTGACGCTGCAGGGCTCGGCCGCGTGGCAGCATGCCTGGGGCGACGTGACCCCGGTCAGCACGCTCGCGTTCTCCGGCGGCGACGCCTTCCAGGTCACTGGCGCGCCGATCGCCAAGGACGCGGCGCTGCTCAAGGCCGGCTTCGACGTCGACGTGACGGCGGGCGCCAAGCTCGGCCTGTTCTATGCCGGCCAGCTCGCGAGCGACGCCGCCGACAACTCGATCCAGGGCCGCCTGAGCGTCGCCTTCTGAGGTTTCTCTCCGGACACGAAAAAGGGCGGCGCAGGTCACTGCGCCGCCCTTTTTCGTTGGCGGCTTGAATGTCGCAGCCTGCGAGCGAGGCTGGATCGCACGGCCAAATTGCGTGCTTCGTGACGGCCCCGCGGCCTCTGCAGAAAGTTGAGGCCGGCGGCCCGCATACATTGGGCAGCGCCGCATCACAGATGAAAAAGGGCGGCGCAGTCACCTGCGCCGCCCTGAAATTCGTCCGGCCCGAAGCTTTAGAGCGGGCGGACGAGGATATGCTTCTTGCGGCCGAGCGACAGCTTGACGACGCCTTCCGACGTCAGCGCGTCGGGGCCGACCAGAACCTTCTCGTCGGTGACCGCCTGGTCGTTCACCCGCAGGCCGCCGCCCTTGATCTGGCGGCGCGCTTCGCCGTTCGAGGCGACGAGGCCGGCCTGAACGAAAAGCGACAGCACGCCGAGGCCGTTGGCGAATTCCGAAGCCGCTACCTCGATGGTCGGCAGGTTTTCCGCCAGCGCGCCTTCCTCGAAGGTGCGGCGGGCCGTCTCTGCCGCCTCGTCGGCGGCGGCGCGGCCATGCGCCAGCGCGGTCACCTCGGTGGCGAGGATCTTCTTCGCGTCGTTGATCTCGGAACCGCCCAGCGCCGCGAGGCGGGCGATCTCGCCCATCGGCAGCTCGGTGTAGAGCTTGAGGAAGCGCTCGACGTCGCCATCCTCGGTGTTGCGCCAGAACTGCCAGAACTCGTAGGAGCCGAGCATGTCGGCGTTGAGCCAGACGGCGCCGTTCGCCGTCTTGCCCATCTTGGCGCCGGAAGAGGTGGTGAGCAGCGGCGTCGTCAGCGCATAGAACTGCTTGTCGAGCATGCGGTGGCCGAGCTCGATGCCGTTGACGATGTTGCCCCACTGGTCGGAGCCGCCCATCTGCAGCGTGACGTTGTAGCGCTGGTTCAGCTCGACGAAGTCGTAGGCCTGCAGGATCATGTAGTTGAATTCGAGGAAGGACAGCGACTGCTCGCGGTCGAGGCGCAGCTTGACCGAGTCGAAGGACAGCATGCGGTTGACCGAGAAGTGGCGGCCGACATCGCGCAGGAAGTCGATGTACTGCAGGCCGTTCAGCCATTCGGCATTGTTGGCCATGATCGCCGGGCGCTCGGCGCGGTCGAAATCGAGGTAGTTGGCGAACACCTTGCGGATGCCGACGAGGTTCTCGTCGATCATCTCGTC